>JAGWUK010000671.1 GCA_028868455.1 Burkholderiales bacterium
TGCAGTAACATGATTTTTCCTTTTTTTTTCCGAGATCAGATCACGCCGCGACGTTCCTGGTCTTTTTCGATGGAACGAAACAAGGCGCCGAAATTGCCTTCGCCAAAGCTCAGATTATTTTCACGCTGGATGATTTCGATAAAGATCGGGCCAATGATGTTTTTGGTGAAAATCTGCAGCAGATAACCGTCTTCATCGCCATCGACCAGCACCTGATGCGCAGCGATGCGGGCATGATCCTGGCGCACATCGGGCACGCGCTGGAACACATCCTGATAATACTCATCGTCGATATCCAGGGTTTCAATATCGCTGCCAGCCAATTGATCCAGCGACGCCAGAATATCCTTGGTCAGGAAGGCCAGATGCTGCACGCCGGGGCCGCGATAATCACGCAGATATTCGGCGATCTGATCCTGTTCGTTTTTCGGTTGATTGATAGGAATGCAGAAACTACCGTCCGGTGAACGCAGCGCGTAACTGGTCAACCCGGTTTTTACACCCTGAATATCGAAGTAGCGCACTTCGGTAAAGCCGAACACGTTTTTGTAAAAATCGGCCCACTTGTTTTGCTCGCCAGCCGGCACATTATTGGTCAGGTGATCGACGACCAAAAAACCTTTGTCGGGCTGGACTTCAGGATTCGCAAGCGCGGCAAAATCGCGCTCATAAATCGAGACGCCGCTTTCGGTCGGTTCGATGAAATAAATCAGGCTCTCGCCGATACCATACACGGCAGGATATGGATGGTCTTTATCGGCATCGGCCACAGCCCGCGCACCGCGTTTGACAGCTTGCTCCAGCGCATAGGCAGCGTCGTCGACACGCCAGCCCATAGAGCAGATGGATGGGCCATGCATCTTGGCAAATTCTGCTGAAAAACCCTGACGCTCGCCATTGACGAGAAAATGGATATCGTTCTGACGGAAATAATCAATCGCCTTGTGCGGATGGCGGCGCAGCCGGGAAAAGCCGAATGCCCAGAATAATTTTTCTAATTGCGCGCTGGACGGGCCGCAAAACTCGGTAAATTCGATGCCGCGTAATTTGAGCGGATTATGTTGTGTCATGGTTTGTCTCCTGCCATTACACCGCGGGCACCACGCCCGGGTTTCAGTCCCATTACTGTAGGCAAGACAGACCAACAAAAAAAGCGTAATATTTTGCTCAACTTCATCGAATAATTCGATCAAATGAATATTGATCTGCAATTTTTACTGGCACTGGATGCGGTCGTGCGCGAAGGCGGCGTGGCACGCGCGGCAGTGCGCCTGCACAAGGCGCAATCAGCGGTCAGTTACCAGATCAAGCAACTCGAACAGCAACTCGGTCTGACGCTGCTGGACCGCGACGGATATCGCGTCAAACTGACCCCGGCGGGCGAAGTGATCTTGTCCGAAGGACGCAAGTTACTGATGCAGGCGCAACAACTGGAAGCGCTGGCGCGTCAGTTTCACGAACAATGGGAAGCGCGGTTGCTCTTGATCGTTGATGGCATTTTGCCGCTGCATGCGGTATTGCGCGCGCTCAAGGAATTAGCCGACGAAGGCGCACCGACACGGGTACAGGTCAAGGTGGAGTTTTTGCGCGGCGTCCAGCATCGCTTTGAAACCGATCATGCCGACCTGATGATCGTCAAGGATTTCACACCCGGTGCACATCTGCACCAGGAAGCGTTGACGGAAATCGAATGCATCCTGTGCGTGGCACCCGGCCATGTGCTGGCGGACATGCCGCAGGTCAGCCTGACCAACTTACAGGAACATACGGAGCTGACCGTGCAGGACTCCAGCCTGAGCGGCAACGACGTGCATATTTTTGGCAGCGAACGCGTGTTTTTCCTGGACGGTTTTTTTGCCAAAAAAGAAGCCCTGATCATGGGCCTGGGCTATGGCTGGATGCCCGCGTTTCTGGTCAGCCAGGAACTGGCTTCCGGCGCGCTGGTGGAAATCAACTATGCAGAAGGCTCGCGCTATCGCTTTACGCCAGCACTCGTGCATCAGCGCGATCAACCGCTCGGCCGCGCCGGACGCCGGCTGGCGGAATTACTGCGGCAATATGCGCGGGATGGCGTTTAGCGTTCATCGCATACTTTGCCGACCAGGCTGTCGCTCAGAATTGGCACCATGTTAGCGTCACCGCATTGACGCCCTGATTGATCGTTCAATCATTCGTTCGCGCGTCAATTTGCACCCGTGGCAAATTGACGATACCGCCGCCGCTGCATACTCCCCGCATCGCTGATCTTCGCTTGTGAAAGTTTGTAACGGCGTTAGCGCTC
>JAGWUK010000672.1 GCA_028868455.1 Burkholderiales bacterium
CAGAATTGTATGTTTTGGACACATGGGAGATGGAAATTTGCATTACAACGTTTCGCCTCCGATTGGGGTGAGTGATATGGAATTTCTTGAAAATCAAACTGCAATCAATCGAATAGTTCACGACAATGTACATCAATTTGATGGGTCCATTTCCGCGGAGCATGGATTGGGGGCTCTTAAAAGAAAAGAAATAAAAAGGTATAAATCGGAACTTGAGCTAAATTTGATGCGGTCCATAAAACAAGCTTGGGACCCAAAAAATCTGATGAATCCTGGAAAAATAATTTAACCGGAAAATTTGTGACAGGGCATCGAAAATGCGTATCAACTCAATCATATTATTTCATCTCATTGCATTTTGTTCTGCGAATACACTTGCGGAAGTGTACCAATGTCAACTCAATGGGAAAACAACGTATAGCCAAACTCCATGCATTCATAATGAAAAGCAGACGATTCGGCAAGAAAATCTGATTTCGCTGCAACCAACACCAGAATCACAGCAACTCTCAAAATTACAGCATCAAAAAGACATCAAAGAATCCAAACGCTTGGAGGATGCCAGACATCGCACAGAAGCAAAGCGTGACAGGGAAATCAAAAAGAATGTGGCAAAAGCTGACAAGCAAAAAGAGAAATGTGACTATCTACAGTTGCAGGTTAAATGGGCAAAAGATGATCTTGCAAATTCTCCTCCAAAAGCAGAAAGCAAAGCGCGATCAAAATTAAAAAAGGCTAATGAAAAGGCCAATTTTTTTTGCGGCGAGCGATAAGGCAAGAAAAAATTAAAAAACCCAGAACTCAGTCTGGGTTTTTATACATTCTGGCCTGTCCAGCAGGAATCGAACCTGCGACCCCGAGCTTAGAAGGCTCGTGCTCTATCCAACTGAGCTATAGACAGTGAGGCAACTGAGTTTTAAAAAAGGCAATAAGCCTCTGAAAATCAGAAGGCTGAATAGTACATGGTATCGTTCTCAGTTTCAACACTGAACAGATAGTTTATGAACGAATACATGATGCCAACCGACGAGCGCAAGCATTGGCCAATTCTGTATTGTTTGCCTCCACCATGACGCGAATTAAAGGTTCAGTCCCAGACGCGCGGATCAAAACGCGACCGCGATCGCCCAACTCGGCTTCTACGGCTTTTGTTTCGTTAATCAAAGAAATATCATTTTGCCAGTCAAAATCCGTTGAAATTTTTACATTGATTAGGCACTGTGGAAACAAAGTCAAATTCTCAAGACACTGCTCAAGGTTATTTCCGGCCCTTCTTAATGCAGACAGCACTTGTAACGCCGATACGATGCCATCCCCAGTAGTGTGCTTATCCAAACAAAGCAAATGTCCAGAGCCCTCGCCTCCAATCAGCCAATTTCGTTCTTGTAATTTTTCCAAAACATAGCGATCGCCTACTTTTGCTCGAGCAAAACCAATTCCAAGCCGCTTAAACTCCAACTCAACAGCCATATTTGTCATCAATGTGCCAACAACGCCAGGGACATCCCCCACCTTCAAACGATCTATTGCGATTAAATACAAGAGGTGGTCGCCGTTGTATATTTTTCCATTTTTATCAACCATTACCAGCCTGTCTGCATCTCCATCCAAGGCAATTCCGAGATCGGCATGATTGGCTCTTACAGCCAAAGATAATGCGTCAGGGGCGGTTGCTCCAACCTTATCGTTGATATTCAACCCATTCGGCTGGTTTCCAATAGCAATGACTTCTGCGCCAAGCTCGTGAAATACATGCGGGGCAATATCGTAAGCCGCACCATGAGCGCAATCCACAACTATTTTCAAGCCACGCAAATCAAGATCGGCCGGGAACGTGCTTTTACAAAATTCGATATATCGGCCATTGGCATCACTCAAACGTTTAGCTTTGCCAAGTTGCTCGGAACGGACGCAATACATATTCTTTTCAAGCTCGGCCTCAATTTCCAGCTCAACTTCATCAGGCAATTTATTACCATTTGCGGAAAAGAACTTGATACCGTTGTCATCGTAAGGATTATGTGACGCAGAAATAACAACCCCAGCAGATAAGCGCAGTGCCTTGGTCAGATAAGCAACCGCCGGAGTCGGCATCGGGCCTGAAAGCATCACATCAACTCCTGCTGCCGCAAATCCGGCCTCAAGCGAAGCTTCGAGCAAATATCCTGAAATGCGGGTATCTTTACCAATGAGTACCGTCGGTCTGACATTATTATTGATATCTGTTTTCGCCAATACCTTTCCAGCTGCAAATCCCAATCGCATTACAAAATCTGG
>JAGWUK010000673.1 GCA_028868455.1 Burkholderiales bacterium
GTCTGGTCGTCGCTCAAGAGCCACATGAAAGGCGAATCGCCAAACTATGTCGTCGAGATGCGCTGCAAAACCAAACTCAACGACTGGCGCTGGATACAATCACGCGGACGCGTCGTAAAACGTGATGCACACGGTGCACCTTTGGTCATGTCGGGAACACATACGGACATCACGCCGCACAAAAAATATGAGCTGGCGCAAAAAGACGCGTCGACCGTCTTTTCCAGCAGCTATGAAGGCATCATGGTAGTTGATATGAATGGCTTGATCAGCAAGGTAAACCCATCGTTTACCCGGATTACCGGCTATACGGAAGAAGAAGCGCTGCATCGCTCACCCAACCTGCTATCGTCTGGCAAACACGAGCCGCAGTTTTATCAGGAACTGTGGGAAAAACTGCGCAAAGAAGATTTCTGGCGCGGAGAAATCTGGAACCGCCGCAAGAACGGCGAAATTTTCGCCGAGTTACTTTCCATCTCGGTCGTTCGTGATGAAAAACGGCAGATACAGCACTATATCGGCGTATTTTCCGACATCAGCCAGCTCAAGGAGCATGAAGCCGAACTGGTGCGCATTGCCCACTACGATCCGCTGACAGGCGCGCCAAATCGCCGCCTGTTGTCAGACAGGCTCAACCAGGCAATTATCCGTTCGATGCGCAACAACGCCACGCTCGCGGTTTGTTTTCTGGATCTGGACGGATTTAAAACAATTAACGATCAACTCGGCCATACCGTCGGCGATAAATTGCTGATCGGTGTAACAGAAAATCTGAAGGAAGTCATGCGTGCGGAAGATACGCTGGCACGCCTCGGCGGTGATGAATTCGTTTTGCTGTTATCCGATATGCCTTCACCGGAAGAATGCGCACCAGTACTCAATCGGATTTTGCATGCCGTTGGCAAACCGGTCAGCATAGAAAGTCAGGCAATCAGCGTCACGGCAAGTATTGGTGTCAGTCTTTATCCGCAAGATAACGTCGATGCAGACAGCCTGCTCAGACATGCCGATCAGGCGATGTATCTGGCCAAGGAGAGCGGCAAAAATCGCTACCATTTGTTCGACCCGGAAAGCGACAGAAAAGCGCAATGGCATAGAAATTATCTGGACATATTACGGTCAGCGCTGAACAACGAGGAGTTTGTTCTGTACTACCAACCCAAGGTCGATTTACTCAATGGCGATATCGTCGGGGTTGAAGCACTGATACGCTGGAATCACCCTGAAAAAGGTATTCTGCCCCCCGGCGAATTCTTATCGCATATTTATGGCAGCGATCTTGATCGCAAACTCGGTCTGTGGGTCATCAACGCGGCACTGGCTCAGGCGGAATACTGGCACCGTCTGGGCTTGGCTGTCTCTGTCAGCGCCAACGTCAGTGCTGATTACCTGCTGGAGCCGGAATTTTATGATCAGCTCAAAGATGCCCTGCTGGCGCATCCGGGAGTTCCTGCCGCCTATTTTGAACTGGAAGTATTGGAAACGGCGGCCATCGCCGATATGAAACAGGCAATCCACATCCTGCAGCACTGCCGGGAACTGGGTGTCCACTTTGCGCTGGATGATTTTGGAACGGGCTATTCGTCGTTGACCTATCTTAGAAAATTACCTGTTGATACGTTAAAGATAGATCAGAGTTTCGTGCGCGATATGCTCAACGATGCCGACGATCTTGGCATTGTCGAGGGGGTGATCCGCTTAGCGTCTGCCTTCAACAGACAGGTCGTTGCCGAAGGCGCAGAAACACTGGAGCATGGCGCCGCCTTACTCAAACTGGCTTGTCGCGTTGTCCAGGGCTATGGCGTCGTCAGACCAATGCCGGCAGAACAATTTTACGGCTGGTCACTCCTCTGGAAAAAGGAAGCAGCTTGGGAAAAACTGAACGACAGTTCCGTGCCACCGCTTGCCTGAAAAACAGCGCAGTGAAATTTCCAATTGATACAGACGAAAAAAAACCCCCTCCGGTAAGGGGGCTTAAAGGAAGCCCGATTTAGCCCCCACTCTTTATCTTGCGCCCGATGCCATTACATCGTGAATGGCAAAGGCAAGTGTTCAAATTCTTCATCCAGCACTTCTATGCTGTCGAGCAAGCCTTGCAAGCCATGATTCAGTTCTTCAATGCGCTCCATATCCAATTGCCGCAAAGCTTCCGGCAACAATCCCCGAGCCGGTTTCGGTGCGCGCGCCAGCAATTCACTCCCGGCCTCCGTCAGACTCACACGTACCACGCGCTGATCGTTCGTATCCCGCATCTTGCTGACGTAGCCACGTTTTT
>JAGWUK010000674.1 GCA_028868455.1 Burkholderiales bacterium
GCAGCGTTGTGTACGCGCCCAACGCCCGCTTTCGTCAGTCACCGACAATGTTCCGCCATTCGCCGAAATTAACGCGACAACATGACGCTGTTTGTTTATCTTGGCAAGATCGATAACAAATTCCATTCCGGCGAAAGGAAGTGTCATGCCATCTGCTAAAGACGAGTCCGACGAAAATCTCAATCAATTAACCTAGGGACTGGGTCTGGTCACCGCAGGCAGCCTGTTTTTGATGGACAAAATGGGCTTCGTCAATGCGTTCGACTATTGGTATTTATTCCCTGCCATGATTGCGCTGCATGGCGTCATTGCCATCATCAGCGGCCGCACTCCTGCCATAAAGCTAACGGATGCTTTAATCTCATATGCGCGTTCTGGCTGTATGCCTCCATTGCGCATCTTTGGGACTGGACTTTTCGTACCAGCTGGCCCTTACTGATTATTGCTTTTGGCCTCAGAAATATCGTGTGTGGCCTGTTGACGTCGAAAAAATAAATTTTCTATCCAGACCCGAGGTGCAATTGTTGCGTTCAGATGCACTACGACTAAGGCCAGGATGCATACGGGTCCGTTGTATTGCGCGACGACCTTGCACCGATTCTTACCCAGCTATAACAGGAAGCTCATCATGAATAACAACCCGCAAGGCCGTATATTGGTCGGCGCCATTTTGCTGATTTTCGGTTTCATGGCATTGATTGATAATCTCGACATTTTCAATACCAGGGTATTTTTCCATTTCTGGCCCATGCTGTTCATTCTGATCGGCGCATTAAAAATTTCAAAATCCAATACTGCAGGTGGTTACGTCATCGGCGGCTGCTTTATTATTTTCGGTGCATTGCAAACCCTGCAGTACATGGGCTTCATCCACTTTCGCATGCACGACTGGTGGCCGGTGTTTTTAATAGCTGCGGGTCTGATCGTCATTTTAAAAGACAAAGTCAGAACAACGACGGTATGGGGCGCCGATGGCAATCAACAAGAATCCCTCTGCAATAATATTGCGATCATGAGCAGCAATAAAGTGCAGAACGCAGCACAGGATTTTCGCGGTGGGGAAATCACCGCCATCATGGGGACCGTGGAAATGGATCTTCGTAACGCCTCCATCTTGACCGACGCAACAATGGAGGTTTTTGCGATGTGGGGCGGCATCGTCTTGAAAGTACCGAACGACTGGACGGTCATTGCTCAGGGACTGCCGATTCTGGGCGGTTTCGAAGACAAAACCGTGCCCCCCATGATGAAAAACAAACGTCTGATCATTAAAGGATATGCAGTAATGGGTGGTGTAGAAATCATTAACTGAGGACTCAGTCACCATGCACCCGGTGCTTTCGGATTTTCGTCGTTTTTTATGGTACACCGCCGTATGGTTACTGACCGGCGTTTTCATGGCCATGTTACTGGTACTGGCGGAATTGGCAGGCTGGACTTCGGCTTTACTGTTCGCCGTGCCGGTCACACTGACATTCGGTTTTTTGGCTGCCTCAGCCTATTTCGTCGGTCGCTCATTGCCCCTGTCAAGGCGACCGTTTTTTCTGGCAATAGCCTTGTTTGGCAGTGCCTCTCTGATCGCTGGCTTGCTATGGCTTGGTATCTGCACTGTCTGGCAGCAAATGCTCTTGGTCATCGTCGATGTACCTGGCGCGTTGCAAATGAGTTCGCACTTATCCACAGTCCTGCTGGCAACCGGGTTCAGTCTGTATTTGTTGTCCTTATTGGCGTATGACGTTCTGACGGCGTTTGAAAATGTGCACCTCGCCGAACGGCGCGAGGCAGCTTTGCGCTTGCAAGCCAGAGAGGCTGAATTGCAACTGCTGCGCTCACAGATTGATCCGCATTTTCTGTTTAACAGCCTGAACTCCATCAGCGCACTGACGACCATTGATCCGTCTGGTGCACGCGATATGACGCTGGCTCTGGCTGATTTTTTCCGGCAAACGCTGGCATTGTCGGAAAAAAAGAAAATTTCGCTGGCACAAGAGATACAGCTTTGTGAGCATTTTCTTGCCATTGAAAAAATTCGTTTCGGAAAAAAACTGCAAGTCGATATGCAGCTTGCAAGCGATTCCTTGTCCGCACTGATTCCTCCGATGATTTTGCAACCCTTGCTGGAAAATGCGATTAAACACGGCATTCGCAATATGAGTAACGCCGGGTTGGTAACCCTGAAAATCGTTTTGCAAGATCAGTGGATTTACATTTCCATTCAAAATCCCATTGATGCCGAGTCGCCTGAAAATGAGCGAAATGACGTGGGCTTACAAAA
>JAGWUK010000675.1 GCA_028868455.1 Burkholderiales bacterium
CGCAAGCGTTCGCCCAGCGTTGCCAGCCGCGCTTGCGTCGCCTGTTGCCACGCATGATCGCGCAAGGCAGCGATGGCGATTTGCTGTGCCGGGCCGCTGATGCTCCACGGCCCCAATTGATTGGCCAGCGCATGCAGCAGGTCTTCGGCAGCCGCCACAAACCCAAGGCGTATGCCCGCCAGACCAAAGAATTTTCCGACCGAACGCAAGACGATGAGTCCTGGGCGTTGTGATTCAGCGGCAACGCTCAGTTCTGGCTCGGTATCGCCAAAGGCTTCATCGACAATCAGCCAGCCACCGCGTGGTGCCAGCGTCGCAGCCCAGCGCAACAAGGTCGCTGGGGCAATGCGCTCGCCGGTCGGATTATTCGGATTACACAACACGACCACATCCGATTGTGCGATGGCATTTTCCAGATCGGCATACAGATATTCGCTGACGGACGTGCCAGCACGCCGCCATTGATACGCATGTTCGGCATACGAGGGGGCAGACACCGCAACGCGTACGTTGGTGGCGGCGGTATCCGGGCCGCCATGCTGACGCAAAAACAGATACGGCAGGGCCTGTATCGCCGCCTGCGTGCCAGCCACGGCCAGCATGTGCGGTGCGCGGTAATACGCTTGTGCCGCGTGTTGCAAATCGTCGGAATATTCCGGCAGGCGATGCCAGGCGTTCGCGGCCAATACCGGTGCCGGATAATAATGCGGATTGATGCCGGTCGATACATCGACCCAGTCTTCCAGCGGACGTCCGAATTGCTTCACCGCGTCGCGCAGATTGCCGCCATGTTCAAGCATAAAGGATTCCATTCAGCAGGCTGCGCACGGCGCCGCTCAGAAAAATACAGCCCAGCACGATCGCCCCCAGCCACAACATCGCGCTGCCCAGCACCAGTCGCCAGGCGCGCGCAATATCGGCGGCCACCGGCAAATTGCCGCGTCCCAGCGGTGGACGAATTTCTTCCACGCCGTCGTAACGCGCTGCGCCGCCAAGTGCCAGTTCCAGCGCGCCCGCGCCGCTCGCCATCACCGGCCCGGCGTTCGGACTCGGCCAGCGCGGCGCCTGATATTGCCAGCATTCCAGCGCCAGCTGCGTATTGCCCAATAGCGCATAACACAGCGCCGTGAGCCGCGCCGGTATCCAGTTCAGGCCATCGTCGATACGCGCCGCCACACAACCAAAGCGCAACCAGCGCGGCGTGCGATAACCCCACATCGCATCCAGCGTATTCGACAAGCGATACAGCAAAGCGCCCGCACCACCTAACAAGACAAACCAGAACAGCGTGCCGAACACGGCATCGCAACCGTTTTCCAGCAAGGATTCCACACTGGCTTTGGCCAGATCGGTTTCATCGGCATCGTCGGTATCGCGACTGACGATGAACGACGTCCGCTGCCGTGCGCTGGCCAGATCAGATTCTTCCAGAGCGGCCTGAATGGGTGCGGTGTGATCGCGCAGACTGCGCAAACCGAGGCAAAAATACAGCAACACCGCATGCAACACCGGTGCCAGCCACAGACTGTTGCGCGCAGCCCAGAGCAATCCCGCCTGCACCAGTATCACTGGCGGCAATACCGCCAGACTCCAGGCGACACCGCCAGTCCAGCGGCTCGCCTGATCGTGATGCAGCCATGCCGCGATGCGCGTCGCGAGCCTGCCGAAACCGACCAACGGGTGCCAGCGCTTTGCCTCGCCCAGCATCAGGTCAAGCAGCATCCCAAGTGCGACACACGCCGCCAGCATCAATGCAGTCAGCATCAGCATGCGCGCCCTTTCAGATAAAGCGGCAAGCCTGCTGCGACCCAGATCACCTGATCGCAACGCGCCGCCACGGCCTGATTCAGTCGCCCCGCTTCATCGACAAACCAGCGCGACACCGCCCCCGCAGGCACGATGCCCATGCCGACTTCATTCGACACCAGAATCACTTCGCCCGCCACCTTTTCCAGCGCGTGCAATAGCTGCTGACGCTGCTGTACGAATGTGGATGGCGGCGCAATCGGCCCGACATCCGGAAAATCGCGCTGTTCAGAAAACAGCAGATTGGACAACCAGACCGTCAGGCAATCGATCAGCATCACGGTGTCTGCCCGGCTGTGTTTCTGTATCAGTGCGCCAAGCGCCAGCGGTTCTTCCAGGGTCTGCCAGTGCGCCGGCCGACGTTGCTGATGATGCGCAATGCGCGACTGCATTTCGCTATCGCCAGCGGCAGCAGTAGCGACGTAAATGACTTGCGCTCCCGTCTCGGCAGCGCGTTGCGCCAGTT
>JAGWUK010000039.1 GCA_028868455.1 Burkholderiales bacterium
GTGCGGTTTGTGTAGAAAAATCAACCGGTTCACCGCCTTCAGCTTCATCCTGGTTTTGACCGAAATCAAATTCCAGTTTCAGATTGTTATGCTCGGTATCCGGTACTATTTTCAAAATGGCCGCAAAAGGTCGCCCCATTTTGGAACGGAATCCTTGTAACGGCCCAATTTCACGCTTAGCCAACAACTCTTCTACTTCGGAAACCTCGAACTGACGACTGCCCGGTGTTTTGCTCATGGAAAAGTCACACTTGGTGCAAGCGAAGCGTCGGTAGTTTTCTTTGACCACGCCACCGCAATGCGGGCATGGTGTTGTCAAGGTTGCATAGTCTCCGGGAATGGTGTCGTTGTCGTATTCTTTAGCCCGCTTGACGATGATTTGCGTCATCTGCGCAATCTCGCGCATGAATTCTTCGCGACTAATCTTGCCGCGTTCCATTTGCGACAACTTATATTCCCATTCGCCAGTCAATTCTGGCGAAGTCAATTCATCGACACCAAGCCCCCGTAACAAGGTCATTAACTGGAAAGCTTTAGCAGTCGGAATCAGTTCACGACCTTCGCGCAGCAGATACTTTTCGGTCAGCAGTCCCTCAATGATGGCCGCACGGGTCGCTGGTGTTCCCAGGCCTTTACCGGCCATTGCTTCACGCAGACCTTCGTCGACCAGTTTGCCAGCACCTTCCATCGCAGACAACAAGGTTGCCTCGCTGTAGCGGGCGGGGGGCTTGGTTACCAAACCGTGCACATCAACGTGCTCAGTCTGCACCTTTTCACCTTTGGCGACCGCGACCAATGTGCCTTTGGTCTCGCCATCCTTACCGTCCTTGTCGTCCAGAACATCTTTGCCATAAATCGCCAGCCAGCCAGCGCTGGTCATGACTTTTCCTTCGGTCTTGAACTGGTGTCCGGAAACTTCAGTGATGCGTGTCGTGACCTGGAATTCTGCTGGCGGAAAAAACACGGCCATGAAACGACGTGTCACGAGGTCGTAGAGTTTTTGTTCCGGTTCCGACAGATTTTTAGGTGCCTGTCCGGTTGGAATGATCGCAAAGTGATCGCTGATCTTACTGTTGTCAAAGATACGTTTATTCGGTTTGATCCAGTTTTTATTCAGGATTTGCGCTGCGAACTGTTGGTAATTATGATTTTCGGCGATGGTTCCCAGCGTCTCCTTCACGGTGCCCAGATAGTCTTCAGGCAGATGGCGTGAATCAGTACGCGGGTAAGTTAATACCTTATGTTTTTCATACAAGGCTTGCGCCAGACCTAGTGTGTTTTTGGCAGAAAAACCAAAGCGCGCATTCGCTTCGCGTTGCAGACTGGTTAAATCAAATAGGGCTGGAGCAATCTGGGTTGCCGGCTTGGATTCTTCCGTAACATTACCCTGACGGCCACGGCATGCGGCGACCACGGATTCGGCGGCAGTTTTGCTCCACAGGCGCTCAGCTTTCTTTTCGGGATCGTGTTCATCTTTTTTGAATTGATGGTCCAGCCAGCGTCCCTCATAGATGCCGGCGGCGCATACAAACTCAGCACGAACTTCCCAGAAATCGCGTGAAACAAATTTTTTGATTTTTTCTTCGCGCTCGACGACGATAGACAGAGTTGGTGTTTGTACACGGCCTACCGTCGTCAGATAAAAGCCGCCTTCTTTGGAGTTAAACGCCGTCATGGCTCGGGTGCCATTGATACCGATCAGCCAGTCGGCTTCGGAGCGGCACCGTGCAGCATCGGCCAACGGCAGCATTTCACCGTCGGTACGCAGTTTTTGAAAGCCTTCGCGTATCGCCCCGGGAGTCATCGATTGCAACCACAGACGGCTCACTGGTTGCTTGGCCTTGGCATGCTGGGCAATCAACCGGAAAATCAATTCCCCTTCGCGGCCCGCGTCACAGGCATTGATCAATGCGGAGACGTCTTTGCGTTTAATTAATTTATTCAGAACTTTCAGGCGTGATTCTGTTTTGGCAATCGGGTTCAACGCGAAATGCGGTGGAATCATCGGTAAATGCGTAAAACTCCATTTGCCGCGTTTCACATCGTATTCTTCCGGTACGGTGATTTCCAGCAAGTGGCCAACAGCCGATGACAGTACATAATTATCGGACTCAAAATAATCATCATGCTTGGTAAAGCCACCCAATGCCTTCGCTATATCGTTAGCGACAGAGGGTTTTTCGGCAATGATGAGCGTTTTGGTCATTTCGGAGTTCTCGAATAGTAGTAATGTCAGGACTGACGTAAATTTGGAACGGTAAGACGTGGCAGCGAGGGCGGTACTAATGAGTAAGGCCATCAGCCAAAACGCTGCCGTAGCAACTTTGTGTCAGTCCTCAATGTTGCAGCCGATATCGAATAAGCAACACTTCTGCAAAATAAGCGTAAGCCTAACCTAATTCCGCGGGGAATGATAAACGCGATAGATGAAAATCGGCAATCGCCATGCGATTTTTGCCACAAATCTTTCAATAAAGAAACGATTAATGCAAAAGGCGAGCTGCGTTGTCGTCATCTGACAACAATAATTCGTCGAACATCAGCATATCTGGCTCGGTGCCCTGGCTCCACAACATCATTAATACGATGATCCGCAGCTTGTCCAATGGCAGGGGGGACTCATGCGCTGCCAGCGCGCGTTCAATCACGATTTCTCGCTGTCGCGAATTCAGCAAACCTGCCGACTCAAGAAATTGAATGAATCCGATAGCAGGTGTGCCCAGTGCATCGATTTCCTGAGCGGCGTAAATACGGAAGCCGCCTGAAATGGGAAACAAAGACTGCGATTGATCGGAGGTATTGGCCAGGCCAGTCAACCAGTCCAGAGCTTCCGAAATTTCATCTTCCGGAAAACCAACGGCCGAAAGCTTTTTGACCAGTGCTGCCGTGTCCGGGCAAGCGTCTGGTCGGTAATAGGTTTCGTAGAGGTAGACAAGTATTTCAAACATGTCGCTACTGTATCTGCTGCAGCGTCGGGAAACAAGAGCTGTCAATAAATTATTGCAAGTAGATACTATACATACTACCCTGGAGTATAAGGAATTTCTGGCATGGATACGCTGACAAATACTGCGATCTCAAAAAATACTCCCCTATTCTCGCAAAAACACGAAATACTGTACGAGGCTGGCGCAAAAATTCTGCCAAACGATCGCTCCCCGTCTATCCCAGACGGCGGAATACGCTGCCGGGAAGTGCTTCGACCTGTCCCAGCAATTCCAGTTCTAGCAATTGGGCATTCAGGCTCCCGGCGTCGATACCGGAACGCATCGCCAGTACATCCAGATGAACGGGATCGTAGCCAAGATGTGTCAACAGAACCGACTCGGCAAAAACCTCCGTCGGCAGTAAGGTATTTTGCGCAGGCACTGGCACTGGTACTGAAACGTGCAATTCTTCCAGAATATCCTGCGCGGATTCGACCAGCTTCGCACCTTGTTTGATCAATTGATGGCAACCCCTGGCCAATGGCGAATGAATCGAGCCGGGAATCGCAAACACTTCGCGCCCCTGTTCTGCAGCCATCCTCGCTGTAATCAGTGAACCGGACTGTGCGGCAGCCTCAATCACCAGGACGCCTTTGGCCAGACCGGAAATGATACGGTTGCGGCGCGGAAAGTTCGATGCCACAGCAGGCATACCCAGCGGGTATTCGCTGACGATACAACCACGCTCCGCAATTAAATGTGCCAGTTGACGATTACGCGCCGGATACACAATATCCGCTCCCGTACCAATGACAGCAACTGTCGACGCCGTTCCGCGCAGCGCACCTTCGTGCGCGGCAGCATCCACGCCGGCGGCCAGGCCGGAACTGATGGTTAAACCCGCATGGCTGAGATTTTCTGCAAATTGGTTGGCATTGCGTATACCTTGCGCGGTCGCATTGCGACTGCCGACAACGGCCAGCATGGGTGCTGTCAGCAGTTCCGCACGACCTTTAACATAGAGAAGAATCGGTGGGTCAGGAATTTCCAGCAACGACGATGGATAAGCGGTATCTGCCAGACACAGCACCTGATTCCCCTCTTGCGCACACCAATCCAACGTGAGGTCGATTTGCTTTACAAGGCGCGCATCAGGCTGCTGGCACAATGCAGCAGCCACTTTGGCTGAGACTACGGTAGCCAGGACAAAATACGACGTCGCGAAAATTTGTTCCGGCAAGCCGAATGCTGCCAATAATTTTCGCGCCGTCTCCGGACCGACACCCGGTGTTTGTTCCAGCCTCAGCCAATCCGCCAGCGCCATGTTCAATCCGCTGGTGCCACGGTTATTGCGGCGATTTGGCAGCGTCGCCAACCTTGACAATATCTTTGACCTGCATGATCAATCCATAGGAAATATTGTCGAACACTCTGAAAATAAATAAACGTCCGATTTCTTCATCCGGCAACTTCACCTTGCGGTCATTATCGGTTTTATCGGTAATCACTTTGCCGTAACTATATAAATCCAGCACGGTACCGAGATCGAGTCCATTTTCCTTGCCGCGATTGATGGAGACAATTTGATTCTGCCCGGCAACCGAAATACCTTCATAAATCGCCACAACTCTGGCATCGACTTCTTCGTACGGCGCGTGCGGCACGTAGTTCAGAATCGGCGTCGGCGGTACCGGCATCAGGCGGTCGCCAACCGACATTTCTTCTTTGGAATTCACGACGATAAAGGTATGCACGTCGTTGTCGTCATTACCTTCTTTATCAAGTTTCACTGTCCCGAGAAACACGGCTTCGTAACCGAGGACGGCTTTGGTATCCGGGTCAAGCAAAGGCTTGCCCGGGCGGAATACCTGAAACGAAGTACTGCCTTCGAGTTCTCCGCGTACATAGGCCTTTTCTCCCTGCCCCAGATGCACACGTCCTTCGGGCGTTGCGACAATTCTCGGGGTTCCTGCCAGCTCCTTATTTTCAACAATCAGAGGCTGCGATAAAAATGGCTCTATCATTGCCGCCGGAATCGCCGGAATCGCATTTGCACCCAAACCCTCCACCCTCGAACGCGGCGACCATTTGACGGTAGGAATGCCACCGACATTGGCCAGACGCAAACGTCCGTTAGCGCGATCCAGATACACGATTTGCCCCGGATATATCCAGTGCGGATTTCGAATATCTTCCTTATTCATGCCCCAGACATTCGGCCAGCACCAAGGGTTCGCCAGAAATTGCGCTGAAATTCCCCACAGCGTATCGCCGCTGACGACTACATGCTTGTCCGGCGCATCTGGCAAAAAGTCGCATTTGCTTTGATTGGCAATGGCTTGTGCCTGCGCGGTTGTCGCTTGCTTACCTGCAGCAAAGACCGTACCGGTAACCAAAGGAAGTGCAGCAACGAGGATGGATGCGATTGTGCTAAACTTTTTCATGAATATTGTCCGATGCAAAATACTGCAGGAGGCTGAACGATTGCAGCTTGGCACGCGGACGAGCGCAAACTTGCAAAACTTGCCAAATTGAATCAAATTCTGCCCATAAATCCTTGAACTAGCAAGAAAAACTGCGCAACGGCGACTTTGCCATGTTGTGAAACGTCTTATGTCTATACTAAATATCCTGCGTTACCCGGATCCGCGCCTGCATAAAGTGGCAAAACCGGTCACACAATTTGACGAGCGCCTCAAACAGCTTGTCGCCGACATGGCTGAGACGATGTATGAAGCGCCCGGCGTCGGCCTGGCGGCTTCACAAGTCGATGTGCACGAGCAACTGGTGGTCATCGATGTCTCGGAAACCAATGATCAGTTGCAAGTATTTATCAATCCCGAAATTCTGTGGGCCAGCGAAGAAAAGAAAGTCTACGATGAAGGTTGCCTGTCGGTTCCCGGCGTCTATGACGGAGTGGAACGCCCAGCTGAAGTCAAAGTACGCGCGCTCGACGTCGATGGCAAAGCGTTTGAGTTGCACGCCGACGGCTTATTGGCTGTTTGCATACAACATGAGATGGATCACCTGAAAGGCAAAGTGTTCGTGGAATATCTGTCGCCGCTGAAACGTAACCGCATCAAAACCAAAATGCTCAAAGAAGAGCGCGAAGAACAACGCCAGCGGTCGGCACGTCGATGAAAGTCATCTTTGCCGGCACCCCGGAATTTGCCGCCGTCGCACTGGAAGCCATTCATGCGGCCGGGTTCGACATCCCGCTCGTTCTGACACAACCTGATCGTCCGGCCGGGCGCGGCATGCAGATGCAGGCGTCGGCAGTCAAACAATTTGCCGTACAGCATCAAATTCCCGTCGCCCAGCCGATCTCCTTGCGACTCGATGGCAAATATCCGGACGTTGCCAAAGAAGCGCACCAGCTTTTACAGACAACACCACACGATGTCATGGTGGTCGCTGCCTACGGCTTGATCTTGCCCACCTCAGTTCTGAACATTCCGCGCCTGGGATGCCTGAATATCCACGGCTCTTTGCTGCCGCGCTGGCGTGGTGCGGCACCGATTCATCGTGCCATTGAAAGCGGCGACGCAGAAACCGGCATCACCATTATGCAAATGGAAGCCGGGCTGGACACTGGCCCGATGCTTGCCATGCAAAGCGTCCCCATTGCTGATCATGACACCACAGGCCAATTGCACGACCAGCTCGCCGCACTCGGTGCAAAAATGATCGTAGATACTTTGCGGCGGTTAGAGCAAGGCCCGATCACGGCCACGCCGCAACCGGAAAAAGGCGTGACTTACGCGGCCAAGATCAGCAAGGACGAAGCCGGTCTGGACTTCAACCGGCCTGCGGTCGAACTGGCGCGCAAAATCCGCGCTTTTCATCCGTTTCCAGGTACGCACGCGCACTACAACGGCAACATCATCAAAATCTGGCAGGCAGACGTGGTTGAACAGCGCTCTGGCCAGCCGGGTCAAATTCTCGCCGCCAATCCTCAGGACGGCGTCATCATCGCCTGCGGCAGCAATGCATTGCGTTTGACAGAATTACAAAAAGCCGGCGGCAAACGCTTGCCTGTGACGGACTTTCTCAAAGGATTCGCATTCACACCAGGCACTTTCCTGAACAGTCCGGCACCAACCTAAAACGGCAAGCGCCCCAAACATGATGATCGTTATGCCTGGGCACATGCGTCTGGCAGTGAAGCAAAAAAGCTACATGTTCGCCTGCATTAGGCGGCGAATTGCGTTATATGGCAAGGAATAGTCCAATTAATTATTGGTGAGAAGCAAAATCTTTGTTGCCCGGCGTGACTTGTTGTATTCTATTACACTGAATTATTGTCTTTTTCCAATTCGACACATAAACACTCTGACAAAGACCTAGAAAAGGTGAGCTCATGAAGAAACTTCTTCCAGTTGCAATGGCGGCCGCGCTGTTAGCAAGTTGTTCCACTCCCTACAGCGAAACGCCGCTTGCAGGAAATTTCCCGACCACCAAACAAAATAAATTACAGGCAGCATCACATTGGCTGCTGATCGCCAAAGATGTCGCGGAACAGATCAAACTGGGAACAGACAAAATCGGCGCGCCGGTCTATGTGACGCCTCCAGAGCAAAACAGCAAATTCACCAAAGCCTTCTATACCGAAGTGATCACCTCGCTGGTCAATCAGGGTGTGCTTGTCAGAAAAGTCAATGACGGCACTGCGCAAGTCATTGATATCGAAACCCAACTCGTCGCGTTTTCACCGGATCGTCATCAGAACAAACGTTTCGTCAGCGTCTCTGCGATTGGCGCCGGTATTGCCGCTGTGCATGGCCTTGGCATTCCGGTCGCCACGGACCGCGTCATCGGTGGTTTTGCCGCTGCCGGCAGCTACGACTGGCTGACCTGGATCGATCAGGAATACGCCAAAGGCCCGACGCCAAGTTATGAATTAATCGTCACCACGTCGCTGGTGAAAAATTCACAGTTCGTTGCCCGTCGCACCGATGCCTACTACATCAATGACACAGACTGGACTTTGTACAACGAAAACAAAGACTTCAACTTTAAAGTGGTCGGAGGCCAATAATGATGAAACGACTCGCTTTGGCTTGTACCGCTGCCGTAGCACTGAGCGCCTGCTCGAATATGAGCGGCTGGAATACCGGCGCACCCGCCTCGGCGGCTCCGACGTGGAAAGACGCGCAGGCAAATGAATTCATTCCGGCCAATCAACACGCCGCCGATGCACTGATCGCATCCGCCAATGCTTCTGGTTTTCTGGATAAAACGCGTCCACTGATTATCGCCACGCTGGCCAATATTGATGCGCTGGAAGAATCTTCAACCTTTGGTCGTATCGTTGCCGAGCATGTATCCGGTCAGTTTTCGCGCGCTGGCTACAAAATGGTGGAAATGAAATTCCGCGATAAAGTCTTCATTAAGCAAAATGTCGGTGAATTATTGCTGACACGAGAAATCAAGGAAGTCGCGCAAAATCATAGTGCGCAAGCCGTGATTGTCGGCACCTACGCTGCCAGTGATAAATTTGTTTTCGTTAATCTGAAACTGATACGTCCAGGTGACAACATCGTTCTCGGCACCTACGATTACGCAATTCCTATGGATAGAACCATCAAGGCATTGCTGGGTCGTCGTTAAAACTATTTATCCTGAATCCGGCCAACGTACGTTTGCGCCGGATTCGGATCATCCGATCTGGCATCAACACACATACTCCCACTGAGTATGTCTCAAATTCTGAAAATAGCGCAGGTCAATAAAGCGCGATAGCCAAATTCAAACCGATACTCCCCCAAAAACTTTCTATCTGCAGGACGCAGGTGAGCCTCGTCACAACAACGAAATCTGCTCAATCATCCTGCTCCCCAGCACGCTGACCTTGCGCTGCACGGCTGATGGCCAAGACCGCCGGATGTGTCAGTTTGCGTTGCACGGAAATGGCATAAAACTGTTCGCGGATTTCATCGGTTTGCCCGACCATCTGCACATCGTACTGTCGCATTACCATATCGGCGATGGAAGTCGGCGCTGCAAAAAAACCGGCGCCCGCCTGTCCAAAAGCACACATCAAAGCGCTATCGTCAAACTCACCGGCAATACGCGGATGGATATTGTGCTGATCCAGCCATTGCAGCAACCGCGCGCGCAAAGCGGCATCTTCGCCCGGCAATAACAAGGGCGCACGCTCCAGATTCGTTGGAAACGCTGCCGGATATTGTGCTGACAAAGTGGCAGTCGCAAAAAAACTGATCCCGCATTCCGCCAGCAAATGGCTATAACCGCGCACATTCACCGTTGGCGGCATGGAGCTGTCGGACAAGACAACGTCCAGTTTATGCGTAGCCAGGTCAGCCAGCAGAGCATCCAGCTTCCCCTCGCGGCAATTGACACGCAGCGTTTGCGGCAACTTCAGCGCAGGTTCCAGCAAACGATAAGCGACCGCCTTGGGCAAAGCATCCGAGACGCCGACACGCAATTGCACCGTACGCTCAGTCGGGCGATGATGCAGAACCTCTTCCAGTTCCTGGCCCAGCGCAAAAATATCGTCGGCATAGCTCAATACCAGTCGGCCGGCTTCGGTTAACTCAAGATTGCGGCCACTTTTACGAAACAGCGCCTCGCCCTGCATTGCCTCGAACAGGCTCAGCTGACCACTGATGGTTTGCGGCGTGACATGCAGTTGCTCGGCTGCTCGGGCAATGCTACCGCTTTTGGCAACCGTCCAGAAATAATGCAGATGCTTATAGTTCAAGGCAGACATGGCATTCCATTCATCGAAAAAAACGAAGTGATTTTCAATTATATTCGACTTTTTTTGTGAATCGATTCGCACTACACTGCTTATACCTTCTGTGACGAAGGTGGATGCATTGCACCTGTCCGCATTGTTTTCAACATTTCAGGAGAAAAGTATGAAACTCATGAGTCGCGCTACCGTTCGTAATGCGCAAACTGTCGACTATATCGACAGCGACGCGTTATCCGGCCACAAAGTCTTGCGCAACACCTATATGTTGCTGTCGATGACCTTATTGTTTTCCGCATTGGCGGCCGCCGTCACCATCAGCCTGAATTTACCTGGCCCCGGCTTTATCGTGACCATGGTTGCCTACTTCGGCCTCTTGTTTCTGACCACGAAGTTACGTAACAGCGCCTGGGGCATCGCCTCGGTCTTTGCGCTGACGGGCTTTATGGGCTACACACTGGGTCCTATCATCAGCCACTATCTGAAAATGCCTGGCGGCAGCGGCATTGTCATGATGGCCATGGGTATGACCGGCGTGATTTTCTTGGGATTGTCTGCCTATGTCTTAATCAGCAAACGCGATTTCAGCTTTATCGGTGGTTTTCTGATGATAGGCATGCTGGTCGCTATCGTTGCCAGCATCGGCGCCATGTTCTTTCAAATCCCGGCACTGGCGCTGACAATTTCTGCGGTCATGGTTTTGTTGATGTCCGGCATGATTTTGTTTGAAACCAGCAACATTATCCGCGGCGGTGAAACCAACTACATCATGGCTACCGTCAGCCTGTACATCACTATTTTCAATCTGTTCACCAGCCTGCTGCAATTGCTTGGCTTTATTGAAAGAGACTAAGCATGTTGCATTCCGTCGCTCAACCCTGGATGTGGGTCGCGTTTATTGCCTTTGTGCTGGTCATGCTGGCGGTGGACGTGATCGCCCTTGGCGGCTCACGCGCCCACAAAGTCAGCGTCAGGGAAGCGGCGGCCTGGACCATAGTCTGGATCAGTCTGGCCTTGCTGTTCGACTTTGGCCTGTGGATTTATCTGAGCGACACCATAGGCCGCGAAGTCGCCACCGCCAAAGCGATGGAATTTCTCGCTGGCTACGTGATCGAAAAATCCCTCTCTGTCGATAATATTTTTGTCTTCTTGTTGATCTTCGGGCATTTTGCCGTTCCGCCGCAATATCAGCGCAAAGTCTTGCTGTACGGCGTATTGGGTGCGATTGCCATGCGGATCGCCATGATATTGGCCGGTAGCTGGGTGGTCACACAGTTTTCGTGGGTGCTGTATCTGTTCGGTATTTTTCTGCTGTTCACCGGATTGCGCATGCTGGTCGCCGCTGAACAGGAACCAGACCTGGAAGCCAATCCAGTGTTGCGGCTGGCGAAAAAACTGCTGCCTTTCACTGCGGAATTTCGCAAAGAAAAATTCACCGTCAAGGAACATGGTAAACGACTGTTCACACCATTATTTCTGGTGCTGATCCTGATTGAAATCTCTGATGTCGTGTTTGCAGTGGATTCGATTCCGGCGATTTTTGCGGTGACCACCGATCCCTTTATCGTGTTCACCTCGAATATTTTTGCGATCATGGGTCTGCGTGCGCTGTACTTCCTGCTGGCCGACATGGCCGACCGCTTTCATTTGCTGAAATTCGGTCTGGCGTTCGTCCTGATGTTCGTCGGCACCAAAATGCTGGTCGTCAAATGGATGCATATCCCCACCGATATTTCATTGATGGTCATCGGCGGAATACTGGGCAGTTCTGTGGTGGCGAGTTTGCTGGTAACACGGAAGAAAACTCATTAATGATTTGAAAACAATTTCGTATTTGCATTCCCTTTGGGCGTATTTTTTTGTTAAAAATACGCTTTTTTTTTTCATTTTAAAAAATG
>JAGWUK010000676.1 GCA_028868455.1 Burkholderiales bacterium
CCTCTCGCAGCGAATTTCAGCGCGACCGTGATCGTATCATCCATAGCACGGCGTTCCGGCGTCTGGAATACAAAACCCAGGTCTTCGTCAATCATGAAGGCGATCTGTTCCGTACGCGTCTGACGCATAGTCTGGAAGTCGCACAAATCGCCCGTTCAATTGCACGCAATCTGCGCCTGAACGAAGATCTGGTCGAGGCAATTTCGCTTGCACATGATTTGGGCCATACGCCTTTCGGTCATGCCGGACAGGATGCCTTGAATACGTGCATGAAAAATTTTGGCGGCTTTGAACATAATTTGCAAAGCCTGCGTGTCGTTGATGAGTTGGAAGAACGCTACGGTGCGTTCGATGGCCTGAACCTGAGTTTTGAAACACGCGAAGGCATTCTTAAACACTGTTCCGTTGCCAATGCGCAGATACTGGGCGATGTTGCGCAACGCTTTCTGGATAAAACCCAGCCTACGCTGGAAGCGCAACTGACCAATCTGGCAGACGAAATTGCCTACAATAATCATGACATTGATGACGGTTTGCGTTCCGGCCTTTTGCTGGAATCGCAAATGATGGAGGTCGATTTTTTTGCACGCCATCGTCGTGACGTAGATGCGACGTATCCCGGCATCAGTGGGCGTCGCGCGATTTCCGAAACGACGCGCCGTATGATTAATGCGCTGATCGTCGACTTGATACAAACGTCGGCGCAGCGCATCCAGGACTATGCGCCAAAGACCGTTGATGACGTACGCAGCATGGGGAAAATGATCGCCTTCTCCGACGGCATGTATCAGGAGGCACAAGTCCTGAAACAGTTTTTGCACAGCAAACTGTATCGTCACTATCTGGTGAACCGGATGACGTTCAAAGCGCGTCGCACGGTCTGCGAATTGTTTGAAGCCATGTTATCTGAATCGATACTCTTGCCACCAGACTATCAGGTACGGCAAGCGGCATCGGACGCTGAGCGAAGCCAGAAGCAGGCACGTAAAATTGCGGATTATATTGCCGGCATGACAGACCGGTATGCGATGCGTGAACATAAGCGCTTGTTTGCGATCAGTGAAACCTGAGCGTAGTAAATCTGCGCGCCCTTTTTGGAGTTCAAAATGTCTGCTATCCGATTATTTTCGCTACATACTTTCAAGCGCGCATTGGTCGCTACCTGCTTTCTGATGCCGGGTTTGGCCGCGCATGCGATTTCCCTGAGCGACCTCAGTAATTCCGATGCCAGCGCAGGTTTAAAAGCCGCGCTGGATAAAGGTTCAGTTGCAGCGGTTGCCAAGCTGGGCGTTGAAAACGG
The DNA here is from genome assembly GCA_028868455.1 of Burkholderiales bacterium. Lineage (GTDB taxonomy): Bacteria > Pseudomonadota > Gammaproteobacteria > Burkholderiales > Burkholderiaceae_D > Undibacterium. The sequence goes on from JAGWUK010000676.1 coordinate 1,301, forward strand.
ATTTTTGAATAACGACAAAGTCAAAATTCAGTTGCCGTCGCTACTCGAACAAGCACGTCCTATTCTCAATATGACTGGCCGCGGAAAACAACTGGATGAGCTGGTCGTTTCCATGAATCGCGCTGCCGAGGCTGCCGTTCCAATGGCAAAACCCTTGTTGCTGAATGCGATTAAATCGATGACGTTGACTGATGCCAAAAACATTTTGACTGGCGGCGACACGTCGGTGACTGATTTCTTTAAACAAAAAACTTCCGCGCCTTTGACTGAAAAGTTTATGCCTTTGGTCAAAGGTGTGACCGACAAAGCCGGTTTGTCAGCAAAATACAATAACGTGATGGGTCAAGCGCAAAAGTTCGGCGTCGTGTCTGCGCAGGAAGCGACCGTGGAAGGTTATGTCACGCAACGTGCTTTGGATGGCTTGTATCTGATGATAGGTGAAGAAGAAAAAGCGATACGCCAGGATCCGTTGGGTGCAGGGAGTAAAGCGATCAGCAAAGTATTCGGCTTGTTGAAATAACGTGCATCGATTCGCGCTGGGAAGCAACACCCAAGCAACGTGGTGGCGCTGTGATGTCAGATGCGCACGCATTGTACGCACTGACAGCAAACACGGTTCACGCTGTTTCAGCTTGCTGCACAGACAATCCATTTAGGTGTTGCTACAGAGTGGCATCTGAATTGCCAGCGCATTCAACGACGTGAGATCCGTTTTCAGGCTGTATTCGTCTGTTGAATATTAAAAATATACTCCCCCATTTAATTTAAAATTTCCGCCTTACTTCGCACATATATTGGGCGCTATAAAAATATACTCGGGGGAGTATATGTACTTATTCCATTTTCACCTTCAACTTTAGGCCCCCAGATAACGCAATGGATGGGCGTATTCTGGCCAGACCTGGGCGAAAAAACGATTGACGAGGTCTGGGGCAACCTCCGATAAATGGGCTGGATTCCATTGCGGCA
>JAGWUK010000677.1 GCA_028868455.1 Burkholderiales bacterium
ACTCTGACCAAAATCTATGGAAAAATTTCTGGAACACAGCACGTATATTGACTGGCAACATCCGGCTATTCTGATCCAGGCGGCACAGCTCGCGGATGCGACAACCGGACCTGACGATATCGCAAAAAAATGTTTTGAGTTTGTCCGTGACGGAATCCGACACAGCTGGGATTATCGCGACGATGCGCACAATCCTGTCACTTGCAAGGCGTCGGATGTGCTATTGCAGCGCACCGGATACTGCTATGCCAAGAGCCATTTGCTGGCTGCCTTATTGCGCGCCAACGGCATACCGGCTGGACTCTGTTATCAACGCTTGACCATTACAGATCAGCCACCGTATTGCCTGCATGGATTGAATGCCGTGCATTTGCCGGATCACGGCTGGTATCGCATTGATGCCAGGGGTAACAAGAGCAATGTGGATGCACAGTTTTGCCCTCCGCAGGAGCGCCTTGCGTTTGCCAATGTTGCGTCCGGTGAAAAATATTACGAGGGTATCTGGAGTACGCCGCATGCCGAAGTCATCCGCGTCCTGGAAACCTATACTACGGTAGAACAAGTTTATCAGCACGTTCCGGACATAGGCGTTTGAATAATTCCTTGTCATTCAGCTTGTGCTGCAATGAGTTTATCTTTGACATTTCTGATCTAAGGACTTACGCAAAACCGCCCCGGCAGCGTTATAGCTCCTCGTCGTACGATGTATACTGCCTTCGTCGCTATGCCTTGCTGGAACGATTTTACGTAAGTCCCATGATCTGATCTTTTTAATTAAAAATGAATCCCTTCCCTGCTCCTGAAACCGTCGTGCAGCGTCAGCTGGATGCCTACAATGCGCGTGATCTGGATGCCATCCTGGCGACCTATGCAGCCAATGCGCAGCAGTTTGAACATCCGGGCAAATTGATCGCCAGCGGTCAATCAGCAATCCGTGAACGCATGGCCATCCGGTTTCAGGAAAAAAACCTTCATGCAAAACTGATACAGCGCGTCGTCATGGGACATATCGTGATTGACCATGAAGAAGTCACCCGCAGTTTTCCGGAAGGAACTGGCACATGCAAAATGGTGGCTATTTACGAGGTACGTGAGGGTCTGATACAAAGTGCGTCGGTGGCCATCAGCGACAAGATTCTGGATGCGCAATAGCAGCAGTTGCGGGCGCGTACAGACTTGCCTGTCATCAGCGCCTAACAACAGGTCTATGCCTGTTGACAGCATGCGGCGCGTTACAATGTCGGCCAATTTGATTATTGACGAAAGCATCAACTATGGCTCGCCTGCAACTGCACTTCCCTGAAAACCAGTTTTATTATTCAACGCAACTGACCGTCCGGGTAACCGATATCAATGGCGCGAATCATCTGGGTAACGACTCGATGATTTCGATGATTTCCGAAGCCAGGGCACGCTTCCTTTTTGAATTCGGCATTCGCGAGACTGCAGGCAATGGTACCGGGATTATCGTCACCGATCTTGCCACCACTTATAAAGCCGAAGCGCATGCGCGTGACCAGTTATTGTTCGAGGTTGGCGTAATGGACTTTAATAAGTACGGTGGCGATATCACCTTCCGCATCACGCGACCTGCAGACAACGCGCTAGTTGCGATGGCAAAATCAGGATTTGTATTCTTCGACTATAAAATCGGAAAAGTTGTTGCCATGCCCGAGGATTTTCGAGAAAAATTTTCGCGTGTGAACTGGCTGGATTGAACTTGCGCGCAATAAACAACAGACTTTGCCATTAGTGCCCGGACACTAATGGCTTGCACGATCCGTCATCAGCAAGCTTGCTAGAATACAAAACCCAGCAAGCGCGTAGCGATGTACAACGCGGCTGTTCATCTTCTATGGAGTAACTCGGTATGTCACTAATCGCTAACATCGTTGTCGGCTTCATTGCCATTTTGCATGTCTATATTTTGGTGCTGGAAATGTTTTTGTGGGAAAAGCCTGCTGGTTTGCGCGCCTTTGGTCAGACCAGGGAATCCGCTGCTGCGTCAAAAGTACTGGCCGCGAATCAGGGACTGTATAACGGATTCCTCGCAGCAGGTTTATTCTGGGGTCTGCTGGCTGGCACCAATGGCCATGATGTCAAAATATTTTTCCTTGCCTGCGTTCTGGTTGCAGGCGTCTATGGCGCTGCAACGGCGAGTCGCAAGATACTGTTTATTCAGGCCGTACCGGCATTGATAGGATTATTGCTCGTCCAATTTTCTTGAAATGCGCTTGTCGGCATTTGCTCAAAAACGTCGTGCTGGT
>JAGWUK010000040.1 GCA_028868455.1 Burkholderiales bacterium
CACAGTTTTGCTGGCGTGATGGGTTTCCAATCGGTAATGGGCGGCATTTGTGTGGCTTGCTGTATCCATCGCAGAAAATCTGTACGCGGAATCGGCCTGGCTCCCAGAGAAGCCAGATGCGCGGTCTCCTGTTGGCAGTCTATCATTTTCACATCATGTTCACGCAAGAAAAATACCAGATGTGCCAGTGCCATTTTGGATGCATCAGTGACACGGGCAAACATGGATTCGCCATAAAACATGCGCCCGATGCAGACACCATATGCGCCGCCCACCAGTTCGCCGTTCAACCAGATTTCTGATGAGTGTGCGTAGTCCAGTGCGTGCAGGTCGCAATAGCCAGCAACTATATCATCTGAAATCCAGGTACCTGCACCGTCCTTGCGTGGCGCGGCACAAGCTCGCATGACGTCTTCGAATGCGGTATCAAAGCGGACGTCCCATGCGGGATCCTTGCTGATTTTTTTCAGGCGCTTTTTCAGGCTGTCGGATAGTCTGAATTCAGTCGTCGGCAATACCATTCGCGGGTCGGTGGACCACCAGAGTATCGGCTGACCTTCTGAAAACCATGGAAAAATTCCGTGGCAGTAGGCAGTCAGCAGGCGCGCCGGGGATAAATCGGCTCCGGCCGCCAGCAAGCCAGCGGCGCCGTCTTGCTCTGTCAGCGCTGTGCCAACGTCAGGAAAAGGCGTGTCGGATTCGAGCCAGGGGATCAATTGAGCCCTCGCACACAATGCACCAAATTGTTGCCACTTTTCAGTGCGTCGAAAAATACAATTACCAGCATCAAAGTGTGAATCCTTATAAAAATCAACGATCTAAAAAAATGCACCAAATCGGAATGTTTTTTGCTTTATCTGTGCATTACAAATTTTAATATGCACTTATATAGGGAGAATATCGGCATGAATGCACAAAACAGTGGCGCGGATGCTTTATTTATCTTGCTCGGCGCAATCATGATTCTAGCAATGCATGCAGGGTTTGCGTTTCTGGAGTTGGGAACCGTCCGCAAGAAAAACCAGGTCAATGCCTTGGTGAAGATTATTGTTGATTTTGCTGTGTCGACGATCGCCTATTTTTTTGTCGGGTATGGCGTGGCTTATGGCATTCAGTTTTATTCCGGTGCAGAGGTGTTAATTGCAAAAAACGGTTTCGAACTGGTCAGATTTTTTTTCCTCCTGACGTTTGCAGCGGCAATACCGGCGATCATTTCCGGAGGGATCGCAGAGCGCGCGAAATTCTACCCGCAATTAATTGCAACGGCAGCTTTAGTTGGCCTGCTTTACCCTTTCTTTGAAGGGATTGCCTGGAATCATCGTTTTGGGTTGCAAGATTGGCTGAAGGCGGCATTTTCGGAGGAGTTTCATGATTTCGCGGGATCAGTCGTCGTGCATGCATTTGGCGGCTGGGTTGCTCTGCCTGCCGTGCTGCTGCTGGGCGCCCGGCGTGGGAGGTATATGAAAAACGGCGCCATGGCCGCTCATCCGCCTTCCAGTATTCCTTTTCTGGCCCTGGGTGCCTGGATACTGACGGTAGGCTGGTTTGGATTTAACGTCATGAGCGCTCAGACTTTGGACAAGATGAACGGTTTGGTGGCTATTAACTCTTTAATGGCGATGGTGGGCGGAACCCTGGTGGCGTTGGTGTTGGGGAGAAATGATCCGGGTTTTGTGTATAACGGACCATTGGCCGGGTTGGTGGCCGTGTGCGCTGGCTCTGATTTGATGCATCCGCTTGGTGCGCTGGCGACTGGTGGTGTGGCGGGCGCAATTTTTGTCTGGATGTTTACCTGGACACAAAATAAATGGAAAGTTGATGATGTTCTTGGCGTCTGGCCCTTACATGGTTTGTGCGGTGCCTGGGGAGGCATTGCTGCAGGGATCTTTGGTGCCAAATCGTTGGGTGGTCTCGGCGGTGTCAGCTTCGTATCGCAATTGCTGGGAACCGGACTCGGCGTATTCATTGCATTTGCAGGGGGCTTTCTGATCTATGGCATCTTGAAAAAAACCATAGGCATACGCCTGGATCCTGAGCAGGAATTCGGGGGGGCTGATTTATCGATACATAAAATTTCTTCGACTGCCGAACGCGAATCAAATTGGTGAAATGTTGCGGGTGATTTTTTTTGCGGCGATCATCTCTTGTTGTCATGTGATGGTCGGTGCTGAAGGCGCAAAAGGCGGTGTATGCCGCCTTTTGTTATTTCTGGCTGGTTTCCTGGCGCATGGGTTTAAAAATATCGTGCGCATGCACTTTGTAGCAACCGCCGTCCTGCACGCGGGCGCGGTCTTCGAAAAAGAATTTTAACGTATGGCTGACGGTAGGGAAGGCAAGGTCTTGCCATGGGATGTCGTTTTCACCGAAAAGCGCCACTTCCAGACTTTCCGTGCCCGCCTGGTAATTCAGATCCAGTAAGGTGGCACGATAAAACAGATGCACCTGATGTACATGTGGCACGTTTAGAATAGAGAATAATTCGTGTAATGCAATATTGGCGCCAGCTTCTTCTATCGTTTCCCTTTGCGCTGCTTCGGCGGTCGTTTCTTCATTTTCCATAAAACCAGCCGGCAGAGTCCAGTAGCCGTAACGCGGTTCAATCGCGCGTTTGCATAACAATATTTTGATTTTACCGTCTTGTTCCCAGACTGGAATGGAGCCCACAACCATTTTGGGATTCTGGTAGTGAATCATGCCGCAGGATGAGCAGACATACCGTAAACGCGTATCGTCAGCTGGAATTTGCAATGCAACGGGAGCTGCGCACTCAGAGCAAAATTTCATGGGGAAAAGGCAGAAAAATGGGAATGGTCACAGTGTAACATCTGCCAGTAGCATCGTCCTTGCTGCTGCGAGACGAGAAAGGAATTGCGCGGAGCAGCAAAATCATGTATAGTTTCATTCTTCAGACGCGGGGTGGAGCAGTCTGGCAGCTCGTCGGGCTCATAACCCGAAGGTCGTAGGTTCAAATCCTGCCCCCGCAACCAAGTTTTATAAAAAAGCCACGTAATAACGTGGCTTTTTTATTAGTTGGCTGATTTATTTTGATTGTCGCCGATGTTCTGGACTACAATCCAGTGTCTACTGATTTGTGGGTTGTGCACGGATTACGATCCTGTGCCACCAAAATGCCCCAAATGACCCGCACTGCGGGTGTTGCAGCCCGAAGAGGCAAGCAAAAATTTTAAATACAAATGGCAAGAGTAAATAGTCGCGAATTTTCAGACTCGTCTTGCCGCATGACATCAACGAAACCCGTGTAATTAAGATTTGCATGAATACAGCTGAGGCAAAGCGAGTCCTCGAAACAGCCTTGTTATGCGCTCCTGAGCCATTGACAGTGAATTCCTTAAAGAAACTGTTTCAGGAAACTGAAGATCAGGGTGATGTGATCGGGGCGGATACGATCAAAACTATGTTGGAAGACTTGCGCAAAGACTGGTCGGATAAAGGCATAGAATTGGTTGGGCTGTCGACGGGTTGGCGCTTTCAGAGTCGTCCGGAAATGCGTGCATATATTGATCGGCTGAATCCGGAAAAGCCGCCCAAATATTCGCGGGCAACTCTGGAAACGCTAGCGATCATCGCGTACAGACAGCCAGTTACGCGTGGCGATATCGAAGAAATTCGCGGCGTCACCGTTGCTTCGCAAATGATTAAAACACTGGAAGATCGTGGCTGGATTGAGGTAATTGGTCATCGTGATGTTCCCGGAAGGCCGGCATTGTTCGCAACAACGCGACAATTTTTGAGCGATCTGGGTTTATCTTCCCTTGATCAGTTGCCGCCTTTGCAGCAAGTGAGTCGCGGTGACGCTGATGAAGTGGTGCCTGAGTCGGGTGTTGCTGAAGTGAGCATGTTTGCAGAACTGCAGGCAGTCATTGCGGATGAAGAGTTGACTCAGGAATCTGAATCTGGTGTGCAGATGTCTGAGGTAGTGCAAAGAATTGGTGTTGCCGAAGTATTGCGGGAAGATGATGCCAAAATGAATAACCCGGTCGCAGATGAGCCGGTGCCGGAGCGAGAATCGGGCGCTGAGGAGCCTCAGCAGCCTCACTTAGTACAAAAAAATGAATCCAATGAATCCTGAAGATGTAAACAATTCTGTCGAGGGTGCAGCCGTGTCTGCCGCAAACTCCGATGAAAGCAAACCTGTTAAGCGTGGTGTGCGCGGACCGCGCAATATGCGGCGCTCCCGACCAAAGCAAGACGCGGCAAATGTAGCACCGGTGGCAATCGATGGAGTTGCTGCCGTTGTCAGCGAGGGTGAGCAGCTTGTGTCGGCAAAGGGTGATAGTCGGCCGCCTCGCGGGCAGGGCAAGCAACGCAAGCCGCAGGCAGATGCAGGTCAGTCAGGGCAGCGTGGTGAACGTGGTGGGCGTCAAGGTGACGGTAAAAACAAGCGTCCTGCGCACGGGAAATCGAATCGCAGCAATGGCAGTAGTCCAGATGATGTATTTTCGTTTGTGACGTCAGAGGCATTTGATGCCGCGCATTCGGATGAGGATAAATCTAAATCATCAAAAGGGCGTCACTCCAAGCCAGTGCGACGTGATCTGACTGCTGATGATGATGCACCAAAGTTGCATAAGGTATTGGCTGAGGCGGGACTTGGATCGCGGCGCGATATGGAGGAGCTGATTGTTGCGGGGCGAGTCTCTGTTAATGGTGAGCCAGCACATATCGGTCAGAGAATTTTGCCGACGGATCAGGTGCGTATCAATGGGAAGTTAATTCAAAGAAAAGTTAACAAGAAACCGCCGCGTGTACTTGTTTATCATAAGCCCGCCGGCGAAATCGTCAGTACGAACGACCCTGAGGGGCGAACTTCCGTGTTTGATAGCCTTCCCGCAATGAAAGTGGGTAAATGGCTGGCAGTTGGTCGCCTTGACTACAATACGGAAGGTTTGCTGTTATTTACGACATCGGGCGATTTGGCGAATCGGTTGATGCATCCGCGCTACGGTATTGAGCGTGAATATGCGGTGCGTACACTTGGTGAGTTGGAAGAGGGGATGCGCCAGCGTTTATTGGCTGGGGTTGAGTTGGAGGATGGCCTGGCGCAGTTCTCAAAAATTGCAGATGGCGGCGGCGAGGGTGTGAACAAGTGGTATCGCGTAATTATTGGTGAGGGGCGAAATCGCGAAGTGCGGCGGATGTTTGAGGCAGTTGGGTTAACGGTTTCCCGTTTGATTCGCACGCGCTATGGCGCAATGACCTTACCTGCCAATCTGAAGCGCGGACGGTGGGAAGAGCTCGATGAAGACGCAGTTCGTAGCTTGTTGAAGTTGAGCGGTCTGGAGAAGGTCGCGAGTGATAAACCTGCACCAAAGAGCAGCAAGCCGTTTGGGAATAAGGGGCTGGGATTTATGTCTGGTCCGTTTACGCAAAAGCAGGTCAGTTTTCCCATGTTAGGTAGTCGGGATGAGTTTGGTGCCGGGCGCGGAAATAGAGCTAACGGCAATAAAAGTGTCGGTAATCAGAAAAATGCCGATGCAGGGAAAAAACGCAGTCGCCAGCCTGATCCTCTGCAAACTGCGCTCGGTTTCCCCGATGCGGGTCAGCAACGACGTGGTCCGACGGCGCGGGGTAGTGGGCAGGCAATTGGGCAAGGGATTGCAGCGCGCCGGCGTGCGCGCGGTGGTTAATTGTCGTTTTTTTGTCTGGTTATTTGCGTCATTTTACGTTGCGATGTGATAAATAATCGTTTATAATCTTGTAGTTAGCAGATTTTGCCTTTATTTATCTTAAATCCTGGCGCTAAAAAAGATGGGCAGTTGCCCATTTTTTTTTGTTTTGCCGATTTGAGAGTCACTTAGCGACTGTTTGAGTGGCGAAAGAATGATTTTCGGAGAATAGTTTGGCTTTGTTGGATTTGATAGAAAAAACCGTCAATGGTACCGGTTACGATCTGGTTGATTTTGAGCAGGCAGAAAAAGGTTTGCTCAGAGTGTATATCGATTTTTTGCCGGAGGAGCTGGATCGCGGCAATATCACCGTAGAAGACTGTGAAAAAGTCAGTCATCAGTTGTCGCATGTATTGACGGTGGAGAATGTCAACTATAGCCGTCTGGAAATATCCTCGCCGGGCCTGGACAGGCCCTTGAAGAAATTTGCTGATTTTGTGCGTTTTTCTGGTGAGAAGGCTATTGTGAAGTTGCGCATGCCTTTGCCTGGAACGCCGAATCGTAAGAATTTTGAGGGTGTTCTACATGCGCCCGAAGGCGAAAATCTGAAGCTGGAATTTGAAGTAAAAGATGGGTCGGCCATGCTGGAGTTTACGCTCGCCGATGTGGATAAGGCACGTTTGGTGCCGCAAGTGGATTTTAGGAGTCGCAAAGCATGAGTCGTGATTTGTTGTTATTGGTGGATGTGCTGGCGCGCGAAAAAAACGTTGATGAAGAAGTCGTTTTTGGCGCGTTGGAACATGCTTTGGCGCAAGCGACAAAAAAACGTTTTCCCGGCGAAGTCGATATTCGCGTAGAAATCGATCGGGATACTGGTGAATTCCGCTCATTCCGCCGTTGGCATGTGGTTCCAGATGAGGCTGGTTTGCAATTGCCAGATCAAGAGATTCTGCATTTTGAAGCGGTTGAGGACGACCCTGAAATTCAAGTTGATGACTACATCGAAGAAGAAATTGAATCGGTGGATTTTGGTCGCCGTTTTGCTCAGGATACCAAGCAGGTTGTCTTGCAGCGCATCCGTGATGCTGAGCGTGAGCAGATACTGGCAGACTTTCTCGAGCGCGGCGATTCCCTGGTAACTGGCACCATCAAGCGTATGGAGCGTGGGGAAGCTGTTGTTGAGTCGGGCAAGATTGAAGCGCGTTTGCCGCGCGATCAGATGATACCGAAAGAGAATTTGCGCGTTGGCGATCGTGTGCGTGCTTATATTTTGCGTATTGATCGCAATGCGCGCGGCCCGCAGGTGATTTTGTCGCGCACGGCGCCAGAATTCATCATGAAATTGTTTGAACTCGAAGTGCCTGAAATTGAGCAAGGCTCTCTGGTCATCAAGTCGGCAGCGCGTGACCCTGGTGTTCGCGCAAAAATCGCTGTGTACACAGCAGATAAAAGAATTGACCCGATTGGTACTTGCGTTGGTATGCGCGGTTCTCGCGTGCAGGCTGTTACCGGTGAGTTGGGCGGTGAGCGTGTAGATATCGTGCTGTGGTCTGAAGATCCGGCGCAGTTCGTGATTGGCGCATTAGCGCCGGCAAACGTGTCTTCGATTATGGTCGACGAAGAAAAACACGGCATGGATGTTGTCGTTGATGAAGAAAATCTGGCAATTGCGATTGGTCGTAGCGGTCAGAATGTGCGTCTGGCATCTGAATTGACAGGTTGGCAGATCAACATCATGACGGCCGAAGAATCAGCTTCCAAGGCAGAGCAGGAGACTGCGGGTATTCGTAGTTTGTTTATGGAAAAACTGGATGTCGATCAGGAAGTTGCAGATATTCTGGTAGACGAAGGTTTCTCTAGTCTGGAAGAAATTGCCTACGTGCCGATCAGTGAAATGCTGGAAATCGAAGCATTCGACGAAGATACGGTCAACGAATTACGTAATCGTGCACGTGACGCTTTATTGACGGAAGCAATCGCTTCTGAAGAAGGGCTGGAAGGCATGGAGGACGAGCTGATTAACCTCGATGGCATGACACGTGTGATCGCTGGCAAACTGGGTTTGGCAGGAATCAAAACGTTATCGGCATTTGCAGGTTTGGCTTATGACGAATTTGGCGCGATTTTGGCATTGTCTGCCGACCGTTCACGCCAATTAATTAAAGAAGCATTTGAAGATGTGAGTGATGATGAGATGAAACTCATCGACGCTAAATATGATGATCAGGCCAAGGCTTTGTTAGCCACCGCCTGGAAACTCGTAGAAGCTAAATAATTCACGGGTTTCAATTCATAACGCGCACATAGAAAAAGAGGACTGAATGGCGAGTAACAACGTAGCCCAATTTGCCACCGAGCTGAAGATGTCAGCAGATTTGCTGCTCACGCAATTGCGTGCTGCAGGCGTCAGCAAGAACTCGACATCGGATTCATTGACCAAGGAAGATAAAGATCGACTGTTAGAACACTTACGTCGTTCTCATGGCGCTTCTGCGGACAGTGAAAAGAAAAAAATTACCCTGACTCGCAAGGAAACGACCGAGATCAAACAGGCCGATGCGACTGGCAAATCGCGCACTATTCAGGTGGAAGTGCGTAAGAAGCGTACGTTTGTTAAGCGTGATGATGCGCCAGCTGATGAAGTTTCCTCTAACGAACCTGAGGTCGATGCTGAAGAGTTGGCTCGGCGGGAAGAAGAAGCTCGTCGTCAGGCTGAATTGATTGCTCGTCAGGAGGCCGAATTGCGCGAAAAGCAAGAGCATCTGGCTAAGTTGGAAGCGGAAAAAGAGGCGCAGGCAAAAGCTATGCGCGAAGCTGAATTGGCAGAAGCTGCGAAAGCAAAAGCTGAAGCCGAAGCTGAACGGTTGAGGGCGGCACAGGCCGCGGCGGCGAAAGCTGTCGACGTCAAACCTGCGCAAGCGCCGGTCGTCGCAAATTCTCCTTCCGATGAAGAGAAAAAACGCTTGGTTGCGGAAGATGCTAAGAAAAAAGCGGCAATCGAGGCGAAAGAAGCGGCTGATCGTGCCGCTGCAACCGAAAAGGCACGCAAAGCGGTCGCTGATGAAGTTGCGCAAATTAAAGAAATGATGAATGCTGCGCGCAGGCCGGCCAAGGCACCAGAGCCTGCACCAGCACCGAAGGTAGCTGAAGGCACTTTGCATAAGCCTGCCGATAAAAAAACTGGAGATAAAAAGCCAGCAGCAGTGGCTGACAAGAAAGACGAGAAAAAACCGGCAGTGGCAGATAAAAAGGCCATTAAATCGGCAAACGTGTCGTCGACATGGCAGGATGATGCTGCCAAAAAGCGTGGTAGCGGTATCAAAACACGTGGCGATACGTCCGGTGGTCGCGATGGTTGGAAAGGTGGACCAAAAGGTCGCCGTAATAGTCATCACGATGAACAGCGCGAATCGAATTTCCAGGTGCCAGTAGAGGCAATTGTGAAAGACGTATTTGTGCCGGAAACGCTGACCGTTGCCGAACTGGCGCACAAAATGTCGGTGAAGGCGTCTGAAGTTATTAAACATTTGATGAAGCTTGGTCAGATGTGCACAATTAATCAGGTGCTGGATCAGGAAACGGCAATGATTCTGGTCGAAGAAATGGGGCATAAAGCATTTGCCGCAAAACTCGATGATCCTGAAGCTTTATTAACTGACGTGGCTGAGCATGCGGACTACGAGTCTTTTCCGCGCGCACCAGTGGTAACGGTGATGGGTCACGTCGATCATGGTAAAACTTCTTTGCTCGACTATATTCGTCGTGCGAAAGTGGCATCTGGTGAAGCTGGTGGTATTACTCAGCATATCGGTGCTTACCACGTCGAAACACCACGCGGCATGATCACCTTCCTGGATACGCCAGGTCACGAGGCCTTTACAGCGATGCGTGCACGTGGCGCGAAGGCGACAGATATCGTTATTCTGGTTGTCGCCGCCGACGATGGTGTGATGCCTCAGACTAAAGAAGCAATCGCCCATGCGAAAGCTGCCGGCGTACCACTGGTCGTAGCTATTAATAAAATTGATAAACCGGGCGGTAACGCGGATCGCGTGACGCAAGAACTGATCGCGGAAAGTGTTGTGCCGGAAGAGTACGGTGGTGATGCACCGTTCGTTCAGGTTTCGGCGAAAACAGGTCAGGGCATCGATTCCTTGCTGGAAAACGTCTTGCTGCAAGCGGAAGTTCTGGAATTGAAAGCGCCTATCGATGCGCCGGCTAAAGGTCTGGTGGTGGAAGCGCGTCTGGATAAAGGTCGTGGTACCGTTGCGACTATTCTGGTGCAGTCTGGAACGTTGAAGCGTGGTGATGTCGTGCTTGCCGGTTCCTCCTACGGTAGGGTGCGTGCGATGCTGGATGAAAACGGTGCGAGCATTTCCGAAGCCGGTCCGTCCATCCCGGTTGAAATTCAAGGTTTGACTGAAGTGCCTGCTGCTGGTGAGGAAGTCATGGTCATGGTCGATGAACGTAAGGCGCGTGAAATCGCGTTGTTCCGCCAAGGTAAGTTTCGTGACGTCAAACTCGCCAAACAGCAAGCTGCCAAACTTGAAAATATGTTTGAGAACATGGGCGAGGGCGAAGTCAAAAACCTGCCGATTATCGTCAAAACCGACGTTCAGGGTTCGCAGGAAGCTTTGGTTCAGTCTTTGCAGAAATTGTCTACGAACGAAGTGCGTGTGCAAGTCGTGCATGCAGCTGTGGGTGGAATTTCTGAAAATGACGTTAATCTTGCGGTGGCATCGAAAGCGGTCATCATTGGATTCAATACTCGCGCAGATGCTTCGGCACGTAAGTTGGCCGAGTCGAACGGCGTAGATATTCGCTACTACAACATTATTTACGATGCAGTCGATGAGGTTAAGGCGGCATTGTCTGGCATGTTGGCTCCTGAGAAACGTGAGCAGATCATTGGTATGGTCGAGGTCAAACAGGTATTCCTGGTCAGTAAAGTCGGCGCGATTGCAGGCTGTCTGGTGACTGATGGTGTGGTCAAGCGTACGTCTTCAGTTCGTCTGCTGCGTAATAATGTCGTGACATGGACTGGTGAACTGGATTCTCTGAAGCGTTATAAAGACGATGCGAAAGAAGTCCGCGCTGGTATGGAATGTGGTCTGTCGTTGAAAGGCTACAACGACATTCAGGTTGGCGATAACCTGGAAATATTTGAAGTACAGGAAATTGCACGTACTCTGTAATTCAAGCCAACCCCGGCCATGGCCGGGGTTGTGATTTATAGAGATTTAAAAGAAATTATGGCAAAACATAGTAAAAATATTCCCGGACGGGGATTGCGAGTTGCGGATCAGATTCAGCGAGATCTGGCTGAGATCATCTGGTCGGAATTAAAAGATCCGCGTGTCGGCATGATTACGTTGACGGAAGTGCAGTTGACGCCGGATTATGCGCACGCAAAGGTGTATTTCACGACATTGGCCGATGATCCTGCAGCGATCAAAGGAACTCTCGAAGGCTTGACGAAAGCAGCAGGTTTTTTGCGTGCCCAATTGGGATTGCGCTTGCATATTCATACTCTGCCACAACTGCATTTTGTTCACGACACATCGACGATACGCGGAATGGCGATGTCGAAGTTGATTGATGAAGCAAATGCGACTCGCGCCAAAGACGACGGCGAAAACTGATTGATGTGTGGCTTGCGCCATGCTCCCAAAATTCTATGACAACTCAGGTAAAAAAACGCCTACGTGTACCTGTGCACGGAGTTTTGCTTCTGGATAAGCCAGTGGGTTTATCCAGCAATGACGCCTTGATCAAGGTCAAACGTTTGCTGAACGCAATCAAGGCTGGTCATACTGGCACACTGGACCCATTTGCGACGGGGTTGTTGCCTTTGTGTTTTGGTGAGGCAACGAAATTTTCTCAGGATTTGCTGGAAG
>JAGWUK010000678.1 GCA_028868455.1 Burkholderiales bacterium
GCTTACTAATTCATCTGTTGATAGCCGGATTCCAGTTGATCCGCAATTTAATTTTTTTTATTTCTTAAGTTAATGCAGTTTATGGCGTTAATTAACTATTTGCAGCGCTAATTTTTACAGTTTTCTAGTGGTTTTTCTGCCATTTCGTTGAATTAGTTGCCCGTAATTTCCCCAAAAAATATACTTAATGGAAATTTTTTCCTAGAATATTTTCGTTGATAAGTTTTTGAAAATGCCTAAGAAAAGACGCAGGAAGGCGGAATTTCACAGAAATTAAAGTTTTTATGTGTTTTTTTGTTAAATTTCAGAAGCGATTCAATCGATTATGAATTGTTAACATTTTATCTCGTTGATAAGCTGGACTCGGGATAATCGCGGGTGGTAAAGTCGCAACGAATCAATACACTTTTCTTCATGTTGAGTTGTATTAGTTGCTAAAAATTTCTGCAAGGATACGGTTAAGTATGTCGACAAATAATACGCATTATTATGAGCAGCAGCAGTGCTCCATTCAATGGAAGGCATTCTTGTCCGCGTTTTCGACCGAATTCTCTTCAAAAGGCGAAATGAAGGATTTGCGTGCGTTTATGCATCAGCTTGGAAGGACGATGGCTGCAGGATTTGTTGTTGCCGATGGCAGCAGTCTTCAGGCATTAGAGGATTGCATGAATGCAGTATGGATGCAGTTGAATTGGGGTTGGGTGCAACTGACTGAAGAAGCTGACAGTTTGATGGTCGCACATCATGCATCTCCGCTAAAAATCGCCTTTGGTGTAGAGGCTTTAGAGTGGTCGCCAGCATTGCTTGAAGGCGCCTACGCGCATTGGTTTGAGGGGCTTGGCATGGATAAATCCTTGAAGTTATCGCAACGGGGAATGCCGCTAGAGGATGGCCAATTGTTTATTTATGAGCTGAAAAAGCAAGTAGAACCACCGTCCTATTTTACGCGTCGGTAATTTCGTGTATCTGGCAGGCATAGTAGACAAAGAGAACTGGTTGACAAAATGGATGATGACGTAAAAAACCTTTTTCAGAAATTTGGACAGTCCACTGAAGGCTATCAGGAAATCAATCGCGATGCAGAAAGCGAACAAGCAAGGCAGCGTTGGCCCTTGCTGAGAGATGTGCGAGTTCATGCGCCTGCTGGTCCCGTGCTAGTCGAACAATATGAAGACGCGCCGAAACAAGTCTTTCCCTTAAGAGCAGAAGCTGAAGATCATTCATCAACGCGGCAAGGCGCTGGACGTGAGATGAAAAGCAGCTTATTCGTTGCAAACCAGCAATCAAATGGCGCGATGTCACAAGCAGAGAAAAAGATATCGCAGAATGTGGTCGAATCCAGTTTATTCATTCACCGCGCAGTGCCGGCAGCGCACGAAGAGAGTGTGGTTCCTATTGCGCCGCCATCCATTCCAGTAAAAAGTATTTTCGCAAAGGCACAAAGTGCGGCTGTATCTAGGCAAGCACTGATGTCTCCTGCGCACGATATCAGCGAAGTAAATAATAGCGGTACTCCCACTCCCGGGGCATTTTCTTCCAATCATTCTTTAGGTGACGTGTTTAATAGACTCGCTGGGAAGCAAGAGCCTGTGAAACCAGTTGAGTCTACTGTAAATTCCTTTTTCAAAAAAATATTTAAACCATGAGGGTTGTCGCGGTTATTTCCCCAAAAGGGGGGGTAGGAAAAACCACCATAACTGCCAATCTGGCGACTTCGCTGGCGCGCATGGGGACACGTATTACTGTATTGGATCTCGATCCTCAAAACGCATTACGATTGCATTTTGGAATGGCGCATGACGATGCAGAAGGAATTGCGCAGCAAGATCTGGCGAGCGGAAATTGGCGTCATGTGATGTATGAGAGTGCATATAACGTCAATTTCATTCCATATGGAAACGTTGATGAGGCTCAACGATTCGTATTTGAGCAGCAAATCAAGACGCAACCAGATTGGTTGTCAAGACACTTAGCGGATTTAGGCTTAGAACAAAACAGTATTGTTTTAATTGACACGCCACCTGGGCCAAGCATTTATATGCAGCAAGTATTGAAATTTGCGAACATAGCGATAGTTGTATTGAAGCCGGATGCAGCCTCGTACTCCACAATTCCTTCAATTGAAGGATTGATTCAATATTACTGTTCGAACAGAAAAGATTTCTTGGGATATTGTTATTTGCTGAATCAGATGGATGCAACAAAGCAATTAAGTCGTGATGTTTACGGCATGTTGCGTGAAAATCTTGGCGGTAAATTTAT
>JAGWUK010000679.1 GCA_028868455.1 Burkholderiales bacterium
AGATTTACACGGTAATGCATGCGTGTGATGGCGACATAGCTGTGCGCCAGTTCCGGCGCCGCGGGCACTTCGCCACCACGGCTGATACCCTCCCAGAATCCCAGCAAGGGCAAATCCAGTTGCAACAAGCGCAGGCAAGGCGGTGTGCTGATTTGTAACGGCACACCCATCATCAGATCGAAAGGGCTATGCGTGAAGCGGCGTGGCTGCCGCTCCAGCCCGCGGGCACGGGTGACCTCGGTGCGCGCATGTTCCAGTCTTGCCAGTTCAACCGGCAACAGCAGCAGACCACGCATTTCCGGCGCGGCCTCACGCTGACTCCCGCGCAAAAATTCGGCAAACCCGGCACCCAGATCGTACAGTGTCGGCGAAGTCGAAGGATGCCGGGCAATATAGGCTCTGGCGAAGAAACCGAACAGCGCGTCACCCATCACTTTGTGTAATACCGGATAGTCGGCCTGCAAACATTCCAGCAGGCGCAACACATAGCCTTCAGCATAAATATACATGCGGCGCAGGGCAGCGGCGTCACTGCTCTGCGCCACGACTTGCATAGCGTCCAGGCCAAAGCGCTGCCTGGCCAAAGCCACACCTTGTTGTGCGCCACCAGTGGCGGTCATGACGGTTAAAAACCAGGATTGCAGTTCAGACAGCGAGGTGGTCTGCATAGTCATGTGCGAGATGAAAATCAATCGGTGTCGATAAGGCGGAATCCTGCTTTGCGCTGGCAGTGACATCAGGCAAAACACCTTGCACGGCCAGCCTTGCCTTATGCAATTCGGCCAGCAGCGTTGGATAGTCGGGAATATTGCCGTCCCATTCCAGCAAGGTTGAAACCCCACCAGTCAATTGCTGCGCCAGTGCATACAGTTCCCAGACTTTAGCGGGCACGGGATGATCGTGGCTGTCGATCAAGACATCGCCGCAATCGGTTGGCCCGGCCAGATGGATTTGCACGACGTGGCTGTGCGGCAACTGACGTATATAGTGTTCGGCATCAAAGCGATGATTAAAAGCAGAAACATAGACATTGTTCACATCCAGCAAGATGCCGCAGCCTGTGTCTTCGGCCAGGCGGCCAAGGAACTCCCACTCCGGCATGCTTGACTGCACAAACTGCATATAACTGCTGGGGTTTTCCAGCACCAGCGGACGCCCCAGTATTTCCTGCACTTGCCGCACGCGCTGCGCCACATGGCGAAAGCTGGCTTCGGTCAACGGCATCGGTAACAGGTCGTGAGAGTTGACGGAGCTCACGCCAGTCCAGCACAAATGATCTGAAATCCACGCAGGCCGGATCTCGTCGGCGAGTTGTCGCAGTTTTTGCAGGTAAGCCAGATTCAATGCATCGCTGCTACCGATCGACATTGACACACCATGCATCACGATAGGCACTTTGACGGCAACCTGCTCCAGCACATGGCGGGCGTAGCCATAATGATCGATAAAATTTTCACTAATGATTTCAAACCAGTCCACTCCCACCCCATGCTTCAAAATATGCTGAAAATGGGTGTGGCGCAAACCCACGCCCAGCCCCAGATCCGGCAGGCCAAGGCGTGGTGGGACCGATGTTGAATGCGCGTGCGAATTCAACATCATTCTCCTCAGGTCGATGGCGGCAAAGCCAGACGCAGATCGGTCGGTGCAGGCATAGGCGTCGTCACTGGTTTGCCACGGCTTTCCATGACCGCGCAATACGCTTCCCAAGCCTTGCCATACACCGAGTCGCCGACCGTGAAATGCATGGTTTTATCCAGCGCGACGGATTTATGTTCTTCGCCGACGAAGTCATACAACTTCATCACTGGTGGCGGTGCAGTGACCGGGAATAACTGCGAGGCAGAAATCGGCACCGCGCAACCGCCAAAGGTTTTGCATTTATTGTCGCTGGGTGAGCTATATGGATCATCGGTGCTGGCATTGACCGCTTGCGGAGCCGTGTGCGAGCAATTGCTGCCGCCTTTGTCGAGCTGGGCAAAGCCACAACCGCCTTGTGCATGGCATCCGTTGGACCCTTTGCAGGTGTGGTAAATCTCAATCGCTGCACAACTGGCCGCTGTGTCTGGATCTGCCAGCGACAGGCCCTGGCAGGCGTGATACAGCGTGTCTTGATCTGGCGCGGCCAAGCCCAGACGCAAATCCGGCGCCTTGCCAAAAATCGCCCAGCAAATCGACACACGGTCGCCGGAGCCGCCCATGGACGGATACGGGAACGCACTGTCCTGATCTTTCCAAAAGGTGTCGAGCACCGTCGT
>JAGWUK010000680.1 GCA_028868455.1 Burkholderiales bacterium
CCAAGTATTATGCTGATTTCGTCATGGAATCATCAAATCCATGTCAAGACGTGAGTTGCATGTAGGCTTATGCTCTTGCTATGGCATATTCCTATGTAATGTGACGTGCCATCACTTTTGCAACTTCAATTCACGGAAAAGTCAGATGAAAACCATTTCGATTATCGACTCTCACACTGGCGGTGAACCAACGCGCATTATCGTCGATGGTGGCCCGGATCTGGGGCGCGCAAGCGTGGCCGAGCAATTGCAATGTCTGCGTGAGCATTACGACCATTATCGCAGCGCAGCTGTCTGCGAACCGCGCGGTTCCGATGTCCTGGTGGGCGGTCTGGTTTGCCAGCCGTCCGCGCCAGATTGTGTTGCCGGCATCATTTTTTTTAATAACGTTGCCTATCTGGGCATGTGTGGCCACGGCATGATCGGTTTTGTCACGACACTGGCGCATCAGGGGAAAATCCAGCCCGGCCGGCATCGTATAGAAACCCCCGTCGGCATTGTCAGTGTTGAATTAAATCAGGATCGCAGTGTCACTGTGCACAATGTCCCCGCCTATCGTTATCGCAAAGATGTGGACGTCACGGTGCCCGGTATCGGCCAGGTCCGCGGCGACATCGCCTGGGGCGGCAATTGGTTTTTTCTGATCAACCAGCACGGACAAGAACTCCATCGCAACAATATCGACACGCTGACCGACTTTAGCTGGCGCGTACGACAAACCCTGGAAACGCAAGGTGTGACCGGTGCCGATGGCGCGCTGATTGACCATATCGAACTTTTCGGCGCGCCTTCAGCAAAGGAAAACGACAGCCGGAATTTCGTCCTTTGCCCCGGCAAAGCTTACGACCGCTCGCCATGCGGCACCGGCACCAGCGCCAAACTTGCGTGTCTGGCAGCCGATGGCAAGCTGGCAGCAGGACAAATCTGGCGCCAGGAAAGCATCATCGGCAGCGTATTTGAAGCGTCGTACCAACCCGTCGCCGACACCGCCAATACCGCTCAGCCGACATGCTTGCGCGTTTTGCCAAGCCTGCGCGGAAGCGCATACATCAACGCCGAAGCACGCCTGCTGCTCGACGACAATGACCCGTTTGTGTGGGGCATACGCTGACGTTTGCTATCGGCAGATAGGTTTGCACCAGTCCTGAAGAAGTCAAATGCTACCGTGTCCATGGATAGGAATCTGGAATTGCCATCAACTCAGACGAACTGATTCTGAAGCGATGCCTACCCGCGCAAAATAGGCCTCCAGCATTCCTAATCCATCGGTATCAACGATCGCAGCGATGTAGCCATCCGGTCGCACCAATACCCACTCGCCGCTCGCGAGATCGTAGGCGTCGCGAAAATGGCCTTGATCATCCGTCAGGTCGCCACCTGAGCCAAAGGTATGGATATGCAGCCCGGGACGTGGCTGCACGGCGTCGCGCTCAACAGCATTACCAAGCAAAGTCCAGTGCGCCCCCCGAAATAAGTCGAACAAACGTGTCGGTTTTCCATCAGCATCACGCACCGGCGCATCCGGCGCACGGTCGCCAGCGAGCAAACGACGTACGCGTCCTGTTTGCGCTAAAGCGAGGGTCGATTCCGGATAGCCAATATCAAGTTGATACACCTCGCGACCTCGCCGGATTTCACCACGTTTTTGCGCATCAAGAAGTGTGCTCGCAAGACCCAGCATTTCGGCAGCGACCGGGCGGCGTTCTTCTTCGTAACT
This sequence comes from Burkholderiales bacterium, assembly GCA_028868455.1. Classification (GTDB taxonomy): domain Bacteria; phylum Pseudomonadota; class Gammaproteobacteria; order Burkholderiales; family Burkholderiaceae_D; genus Undibacterium. The sequence continues at coordinate 1,718 of JAGWUK010000680.1, forward strand.
ATCCAGTAAAGCAGCGTGCGCCCCACCGGCAACGGCAGCCAGTTTCCAGCCCAGGTTATACGCATCCTGTACGCTGGTATTGAGACCCTGACCGCCGGTGGGAGGATGAATGTGCGCAGCGTCGCCGACAAGAAATACACGTCCAGCGCGATAACGTTCAGCCAGCCGTGCATTCATGCTATAAGCCGACGACCAGGAAACGGAATGGATGCGGATATCCTTGCGACCTGTGCGTTGCAGCACCAGGGCCATCAAGCCTTCGACAGAAAGATCCATGTCGCTGTCCAGCGGAATTGGTCCCTGTATCTGGAACATGTCGGTGCCGGCCAGCGGACAAAACATGATCTGACGCGCCATATCGCCCTCGTTAAACCGGTGCCAGGCATCTCTGGTCAGTCCAGATAACACCACATCGGCCACGATAGCGCGCACGCCCAGAGTCTTTCCCGGAAAATCAACATGAAGCGCATGGCGCACGAAACTGCGGCCGCCATCTGCACCGATGAGCCAGCGCACCCGCAGCGTTTTTTCCCCATCAGC
>JAGWUK010000681.1 GCA_028868455.1 Burkholderiales bacterium
TTTATGCACAACTGCTCTGGCGGCTTTTGGTGTCTCATCGCATGACGTGTACCGCCTTCGTTACCATGCCTTGGTCGAGTAATTATGCGTCAGTTCTGCCGATTAAAAAGATGTTCTATTATGCAATAGTTTTCGGTTGGTTTGGCTGCGAATGTGGAATTCTTTTGTTGGTGTATTGAATAGATTTGTTACATCCAAATTGAACGCCAGATAATGATTAACCAATCCAGTTGCCGTAGTTTCGGCCGCTTTTTGAATACGTCGCCATGAGCCGTGTTAATTTTTTCCAGAATGCGTAATCCGCCTTGGATAACTAGTCGCAATTCCCAGCCTATGCGGCCAGGAAGCTGCGTTGCCAGCGGCGCGCCTGTGAGCATCAATTCTCTGGCCCTCTGAGTTTGAAAGTGCATTAACTCTATCCACTTTTCATTGGCAACTCCTTCGGCGATCTGATTTTCGGTAATACCAAATTGCTGCAAATCAGCCAGCGGAACGTAGATTCTTTTCTTTTGCCAGTCTATGCCGACGTCTTGCCAGAAATTGATTAATTGCAAAGCCGTACATATCGCATCGGATTGTCGGAGATTGTCATCGCTAGCCATGCCATACAGATGCAGCATTAATTTGCCAACAGGGTTGGCAGACCGTTTGCAATAGTCCAGTAAAGCGTCAAATGTTTGATATCGAGTCGTCTCGATATCCTGCGTAAATGCTGATAGCAAGTCGCGGAATGGCTGAATGGGTAAATGATATTGCGCAATGGTATTGGCGAGCTTCTGAACTAGCAGGGAATCCGTTTTTTTGCCACTCTCAATTTCATCAAGCGCATTATTAAAGTGTTTTAAATCCTCAATGCGTTGTTCAGGTGTGGCATCACCTTCATCGGCAATATCATCTGCAGTACGGGCAAATGCGTAAATGGCCTCGACTGCCGGGCGCAAATGGCCGGGGAGCAGGACAGACGCAACAGGAAAATTCTCATAGTGTTCAACTGGCATGGATAGTGAAAAATATTAATGACCGAAAAGTCATTGGCAAAAATTAGATGCTTAACTATAATTACTAACCGCAAAGTCAGTAACTGGGTTTTATTTTTAACAAAAGTTACAGAAAAGTGTCATTATTTTAAGTTCCTGCTTGAATCGTCTTGGCTTTTATCGCCTGAATAGTAAAGGAAAATCTTGTGTTAACACTGGAAACTATCGTCATTGATCGCTCTCTTCCGAAAAATAAACGGCGTCCGGTCATGTCAAAAATCGCCACTACGGCTGTGATTAGCATGCTGATATTGGTGAGCGCCTGCTCTAAGCACGCCGAAAAAACCGAGGATATCAGACCTGTACGTGCAATTGTATTGAGTGCCTCTAGCGTTGATGTCAATGCTGAATTTCCTGGTGAGGTGCGTCCGCGAATAGAGTCTCAATTAGGGTTTCGTGTTGGCGGTAAAATCGTCTCGCGTAAAGTGGATGTCGGGACGGTTGTTAAACGGGGGCAGGTGCTGATGCAGCTTGACCCGCAAGATTTGTCACTGGCTCAGGCGCAAGCGAAAGCAGTATTAAGCGCAGCTGAAAGTAATCGAGATTTGGCGAAGGCAGAATTGAAGCGCTACCAGGAGTTGCGCACGAAAAATTTCGTTGCTGCTTCTGTCTTGGACGGAAAGGAAGTTGCCTACAAAGCAGCCCAGTCTAACTTTGATCAGGCAATGGCTGGCTACAAAAACCAGTTGAATCAATCGGCATATACGACCTTGGTCGCAGACGCAGATGGTGTCGTCACTGGCATCAGTGCAGAGGTAGGGCAAGTTGTGAGCGCCGGAACTCCAGTAGTGCGCGTTGCTCAGACGGGTGAAATGGATGTTGTTGTCGGTATTCCCGAAGACAAGGTAAATACTATCCGTCAAATGGGCGTAATTAAAGTCCGGTTATGGGCAAATCCAAATGAGGTGCTAGAAGGGAATTTGCGTGAACTGTCGCCGATTGCCGATCCTGCGACGCGCACCTATACGGCCAAGATTAGCTTGGGAAAAGACGTCAAGGACGTGAAGCTGGGAATGACTGCATATGTTAGTTTTTCCGCAAAAAATCCGAATGCATTAATGAAAGTTCCTCTGACCGCTTTGTTTCAGCAAAAAAATACGTCGTCAATGTGGATAGTCGAGAATGGGAAAGTTAAATTGGTTCCCGTCCAGGTGGCCGGATCTTCAGGGGAGAGTGTTTTGATTTCTGGTGGCGTTGCGCCAGGTCAGACCGTTGTTAC
>JAGWUK010000041.1 GCA_028868455.1 Burkholderiales bacterium
CATGGGCGGGCGCATCGGCTTGCTTACCCAGACCAGTCTGCAAGCGATGCCGTCGGCAAGCGGTCTGGTTACGCAGGCTGTTCCGGCAAACGGTCAATGGCAAACTGTGCTGACTGGTTTAAACGCCTGCTACGCCTTTGAATTGCTGGCCTGTGCGCAGGGCCCTAACGGTAGTAAGAACAAGGCAATGGTCCACGCCATTATTCTGACGACATTTTCGGGTAAGCCATGTTCCATACGGTGTACGCATACCTATCAGGGATGGAATATTTTTCGACGTATGCGGGTGAAATGGAAAAAGTCGGCAACTGGCTACGATTTGCTTATGCGTAGTGGGCATGATTTCGGCAAGGACGAGAATGGCAAACCCGTTCAGATTCAGTTTCATTTGAGCAGATTGTGGTGAGACGATGAGCAGCGAAACACATATTTCCAATGCCGCACCACCACTGCTGAGTATGCAGTTTTCAACACTGTTGAATAACGGCATCAGCGCCTGTCAGGAAATGGGAGGCGATATATGGACAGACTATAACGAGCATGATCCCGGCGTTACCTGTCTGGAACAATTGTGTTACGCCTTGACCGATCTTGGCTATCTTCTGGAGTTCAACGTCGCTGATGTGCTGGCAGAGTGCCCGCAGCAGCTCAAGGAAGGAAACACCAGTCTTTATACCGGTAATCGCATACTGACCTGCAACCCCTTAACCGCGCACGATTATCGCAAATTAATACTGGATTTCATGCGCTTTGATCGTGAGGGGGCAAACCGAAATTTCAAAAACGTCTGGCTGCAAGTGCTTAGAGATGACACTGGCAAGTCCAGTGGACTGTATCAGATACAAGTCGAGGTCTACCAAACTGGCGATGGCTACGATAGCGGCAATATCGCCTTGCTGAGCGATGTTATGTCGATATACCAGCAACACCGGAATCTGGCCGAAGATGCCGCGATGCCAGTCTTGCTGGAAATACTTGAAGTGACTGTCAAAGCGCAGCTTCAGATAGAGCCACTGGCAGACCCGAACCAGGTCATGGCAGATGTACTGTATGCGATACAGGAAAGCTTTTCTCATACGCCGCAAGTGCAGACGGTCGATCAGCTGATACAAAAAGGCGTTCCACTGGATCAGATTTTTGATGGTCCTCTGCTGAAAAATGGGGTGGTTGATAACGCAGAATTGCAAGCTCTGCCAACCATGATTACCGCGCAAAATCTGGCTGACATTATTCTCGCGACGCCAGGGGTACTGGCGATAGATAGTCTGGGTTTGTCGCTGTCAGATGGTATTCCCTGCTCCAGTATTGTTATACCGCCTTGCAATGTTGCGCGATTGCAGCCGGATATTTACCAGAAACCCGGCTCTGCAGATTGCTATCCGTTCACCTTAATACGTAACGGATATACCTGTGCTTACGACGCTTTACTCGTCAGTCAAAAACTGATGCAAAGAGTGATCGATGAAGAAAAGGCGATGGCCTACGCCAGAATCACTATGGAAAGAGAGGACTACTGCCAGCTGGCGCCCGGATCGCGGCGTGACGTGGCGCAATATTTTTCTATCCAGAGACAGTTCCCCTTAACGTACGGTATTGGTGAATATGGCGTTGCCCAGTTTGGCACAACGACGGAGTTGGAGGGCGACTTGCTCATGCGGCGTCAGGCGCAAGCCAAACAGCTCAAGGCTTACTTACTGTTTTTCGAGCAATTGCTGACCAACGCACTGAAACAATATCAACAGGCTGGTACCTTGCTCTCGCTCGACGCCAACCTGCATCAGAGCTATTTTTCACAATCGCTGGTGGGTGCAGCGACAGCAGAGATCGGGCCACCAGACATTGAAGAACTTTTCCGCGGACCGCAAGTGCAGCCCGCTTCATCAAGCATCTTCCTTGTGTATCTGAAAGACCAAATCGCTCCGCACGAAGTCTTGCTGAGAAGCCGTGAAACTTCGTCGGCCGGCGCAGTGCAGGCTATCCGGGCCAACATGATTCAGTCAGGGCAATCTGACGAACACTTCAGCATACGTGCATTGCCAAATGCCGAATACCAGATTCTGTTGCACGCCGAAGGTGACCGCCAGGTGATCGCCTTCGGTGCTCAAAGATTCAATAGCCGCACTGCCGCAAGGGCGCAGATAGAGCAGATATGCACTTGTTTAAAAAATGCGACGGCAGAAGAACTTGCGCGCTGGGTCAATATTCAGGAACGTGGAAAACTCGGCTTACGTCTAGTGAATGAAAATCTGGTTTTATTGGCTGCCTATGGCATGAACAAGCCACAGCAAGACCAATGTCTGACGCAATTGATACGCTTCGGCGTTCATCCGGACAACTATAGGATTGAAAACGAAAGTAGAGGCGGATATCGTTTAACACTCTGCGACCGGCATCGTCAGGAGTTCATGCGCGGCGAAGAGGTTTTTGCCAGCGAAGACGATGCGGCACTGGCCGTGACGAGCCTGATCGCTTTGATACAAAGTCTTTGCTGCAATGCGGATTTACAAGCAAAGCATATACAACGCTGGCCGGACACGGGCTCAGGTGGAGGGATATCACCGGTCGATTATTACGAACAGCAATTGACACGACTCGTGGCGGACTTCGATCCTTACACGCAAAGAAGAAATCAATTTCTGGATCATTTGTTAGCGCGTTTTTCCGAGGCATTTTATGACTCTGAGCTTGAGACGTTTGATCGCCGTTTTTCCAGACATCCTGATCAATTTCAGAAAGATCTGATCCGCAATAAAATCGATTTCCTGAAAAATTATGTCTACCCTTTGAATGATGAGGATAGTCCGATTTGTGCGGGAGCAGGGCGAAGTCAAGGTGCATATTTCGATACTGTCGATGTGTATCGCGAGCCGGGATTGGCACTGCGCTTACGCAAACTTTTATGTATTCCTGATTCACCGGTACCGCAAACAGACGACGCCGATCAGCATTACGCCGGCGAAGAATTATTTGTTCTCGAACATATTTTATTGCGCACTTCTGATGACGCCGAAAGCAAAATTTCAACGGGAACATCGTATCGGGTGTCCGTCGTCTTTCCTGGCTATCCGCTACGTTTCAGTAATCCGGAATTTAGGAACTTTGCCCATGACGTCGTGGCACAAAATTGCCCGGCACATCTGACCTGCACTTGCTCATGGATCAATCAGGCTGACATGGCGCAGTTTAAATCCCTATTTCAGCAGTGGACACGTTGCAAAGCCGCAGGACATAGCGACAAGTTAAATCAGCTGTCGTCTGAATTGAGTATGTTTTTGCAGCAGGTGGCCGTATGAGAAACGCGCCTGCACTGATCGTACAAACGCAGCGATTTGATTTGATTTTCGCGACCAAAGATGCGGCACGGCGTATCAGTGACAGGGTTAGTCGCTACGCCAGCAATGAAATGCAAAAGGTGCTCGATGATGCCTGTCGTCCTTATCTATCAAAATCGTATTCCATTCCTTTGCTGGAGCTGGACATCGAACTGATTTCTGAAAATGCGCTTGAACAGGAGATGAGCGAAAAAATCAGAAAGGCGCTGACGACTTATCTGGCAGGTAAATTTGGTTTTCCATTGTCGCCTTATTCGGAAAGGCCAGATGCTAAATCGACGGACGAAGTTTTATCGCAACTGTCTGCGTTGCTGCAGGGGCATATCAGCAAAGGGGAGTCGGACGATATCGGACATTTGCTGGTAACGGCGATCAGCACACAACCGCGGGATCTGATGCGTTTGTTGTATGCAATTGGGAAAAAACAAAATGTCCGTAACCGGCTTGCGCGCATGTTCGCCACGGAACATATGTATCGTTTGCTACGCCTATTGGCACCGGAGCAAGCCGCACTGATTATTGACTATAGCCTTGATGTGCTGGAAATCCATAGGAAAAAACCGATTGTTGCTGAATCAAGAGCAGAGTTCTCTCATGTTTTGTGGGAGTTTATCTTTACTTATATCTTGCTGGAAGAAGGTTCCTACTTCAACACCAAATCGCTGGTGATGCACAGTTTGCGCAATATCGCTGCGCGTTACCGGATCTCTTATGCGCAACTGCTGCAGGATTTAAACCAGTGCATACAAATCCATCAAATTTCATTTTCGCAAAAACTCAGCCTGCCCAAAATATTATTGGATTTACAGAGCGAAGCACAGGCACCGGCAACAACAGCGACTTTGATTGTCAGTGATGCGCAAAGCAAACTGGATCAGCTGGAATCATTTTTATTGCACGGCGTTTTCTCATGGCAACAAGGGACAACAGATCGCGCTACGCTGCACAATTTGTTGCAGGAGTTGATAGAACACATTCCCGATCAATTGCTGGCCAGTCTCCTTCGTCTTGGCGTCAATCCATCGGTACGTATGCGTATTGCGCAAAGCTGGGGATTTTCTGTGCAGGCGGCGTTGACCGGGCTAGTCGAACCCGCCCATGCGCGCGTGATTGTCAAATTGGTTCAAGCGCTGGCCGCATTGCAAATCAAACGACCTCTGGTGCAGCGGTCACATCGTCAGTTGATGGTGGATTTGTGGGAATTCGTCTGGACAAATTTGCTGTCGGACCGAGGATCCTATTTTAATCAGCGCAGTTTTGCCAAGGGCCTGCTGATGCAGATGGCAGCGCGCTACAACCTGGATTATGAACAACTGCTGTCAGATTTTTTTTCGATGGCCAGCCAGGAATTGGCGTCGAAAATAAGTCCCTCCAATGCTCCCGATTCCTTATTGAATATTCTGCTTTCGCTGAAAAAAGAACTTAATCACGACAGCGATAAGGTTTTGAATTTTGCTACGTCAGTTTCCTCCCCATCGGGGAAAAATCTGCAGTCGATGAACGATGTTAAGAGTGGTTTTGCTTTAGCGATGCGGGCGGTATTACTACGCCAGCATCTGTTGGCTGCCAGGTCTTATCTTGAGTTACGCGATCAACTCCGTTTGCTGGTGCAGTCGATGGCGGCACGCCATCATGTTGATGCCCGGCATTTGCTGTCGGCACTTGTCACTGAACCGTCGCAAGTCCACGATCTTGCTTATCTGGACAGGGATGCCGTGAGCCAGATTCTGTTAGCGCTGCAAGATGACTATATCCAGGAGCATCGTGCCAAACACGCGCAACAAGAACTACAGGCGCCAGTGCCGACCGCCGTTCCGGATTGGAATCGTCCTTATCAATCCGCTGCCAGAGAATTTGTCGTGCAAAGTCTGATTTTGGACAGGGGCTCGTATTTCAACAATCGCTCGTATATCAAAAATCTGCTGCAAAAAATCGCCGCAAAACATGGCCTTCAATACCACTTTTTACTGATGGGATTGAATGCCCGCAACAGCAATGCGGCTGTTTATCCGACGCGTCAGGATGAGTTACGCCGGATATTGGCGGATCTCGATGCCGAGAATAAATTGGAAGTCGTCACGCAGCAAGACTGGTTTGATTTTTATGAATTTGGAGAATTGCGTAACGGAACAATTTCCTATGCACAGCTGAAAAAGCATCATGCCGCATTTTTTTCTAATACCGGCAATTTGCTTCTCTGGTTCAGACGCGCACAACACCAGCCACAAAAAATCCGCCACCTTCTGCGTTATATGAAGCAAGCAGATTTACTCCGCCTGCTGCAACTACTGAGTCCTGATTATGCCGGGTTCATCCACACCTTTTTGATGGCATGTGAAGACATGTCGCCACATCGAAAAGGGGCGGGAGCGGGTTTGCCGTGGGCGATCGTTTTGTATTCGTCGTCAGATGACCATTCGCCCAGGGTTTTTGACATGGTGCGTCAATGGACTGCGATGCTGGCAAGAGAGTTGAACTTGAGCAGGCGGACTTATTGCGAGGCCATGCTGCATGTGATCAGACAAAGGGAGGTATTGGAACCGCGCTTTATGCCCTTGAACGAAGCACTGACGCAATTGTTGTCCGATGCTGCTCAAAATGAGGCCGAAGCATTTGCGCAGCAGCACGTTGCCGATGTTGACGGCGCGGGCGATACGGCTCAGCGGGAAATCCTGACTGATCAATCCGTCGATATGGTGGATGTCGCGGATGCTGGATACACCGATCAGGACGGTTTCACGACTTTGCCGTTGCTGCAATTTTATTTGCAATTCGGCAGTTTCCCGGAATCGGAAGTCCGGTCAAAACGTCAGGTCTGGGCCGCGATTGAAGCGGCAATGGATTTATCTCCGTCTGCGTTCCGCGCCATGTTACATGCGGCGACGCGCCACGCAATGGAACGTCACAGGATGATCTCTGATGTGCCGGTTGCTGTCCTGGATAAATTGATGCGTGTGCTATTTGCTGCGGACTATGCATTGGTCATCGCGAATATCCGCTTGTGGCGGACGGTTCACGCAACATTGAAATGCCAGTTGCCCGCCTTGCAGATTGAGGAAGAAGTCGTGCGGCATGCTGGTCTGAACGAAGGCTGGGATGTGAAACAGTTTTCTTTGACAATGCTGTCCAGAACGTATCAAAAATACGCCAGCGACAAAGACAGGAAACGCATTCTTCCTGCTGTGCTGTCGAGCCTGGAAAACCTGGATTTTCCAGAAAATATTTCTGGGCGTTTGCGTGCGGTCGTGCAGTCGATATCGCATGAACATGTTGTCTCGTCGGCGCCAGAGGAAGACAGACCGCTTGCGGCCACACGTGCCAAACAAGTCGAAAAAGAAGAAAGTTTGCCAGCTGGCGAGAGTTTTTATGTGGCCAATGCCGGTCTGGTCTTGCTATGGCAATTTTTGCCGGTGTTCTTTGAGCGCAGCGGTCTGGTACGCGAGCGACAGTTCATCGATTTTGAGTCGCAATGTCGCGCCGTCCTGTTGAGCCAGTTATTGGTGACGGGTGAGTTCGACGCCGAAGAGCATACGTTGTTGTTGAACAAAATTCTATGCGGAGTCGCGGAAACGGCGCCACTAGTCAGTTGTGCGGCGGTGACCGAGGCTGAGCAAACACTGGGTGAAGCCTTGCTACAGGCTGTCTGTCAGCACTGGGAAAAACTCAGCAATACCAGCATAGAGGGTTTGCGGCAAACCTTTTTGATGCGAAACGGCCGCTTGCAGAAAAAAGACGATGACTGGACATTGCTGGTCGAAAAAGGACCGTTCGACGTATTGCTGCAATCACTTCCCTGGACGATATCGACCATTCGCCTGCCGTGGATGAAGGGTAATTTATGGGTGGACTGGAAATGAATGCGCTGGCGAAAACTTTAGCCGCCGAACTGGATTGGGCTGCCAGGTTGATTGATGTTGCAATTCATCTGTATTTCGGACAGGAATGTGCCGAGCACGAAATTACCGACGTATTGCCTCCTGTTGTGGCGGCAGAAGAATCGGTCTACGCGGATTGCGTTCATGCGCTGAACTTTGATGCCAGGGCAGTATTGATCCTGGCCTTGATCCCGTATTTGCGCCCGCAATTGCTTGATCCATTCCTGATGAAAAACGAATTATATGGACGCAGCTTCACCGAATTTGGCGGAACGGTCAGTCCGGCTGGCTTTGCTCCTACGCTGGAAACAGCGGCGTTTGTTTTGGCAGGAAATAATCTGGAGCGCCGATTGCAATTGCAGCGCGCATTGAGTGATGCGGCGTTTTTTGACGGTCAGCTTTTGCTGGAAGATCTACCGGGACAGGTCGTTTTTTCGACACCACTGGTGGTGCGCAAGGAGCAACTGGCGCGGCTGACGACGGGCGAAAATTATCATCCGGCATTCAATAATCATTTTCCTGCGCAGGCATTGACGACGGCGTTTGAATGGAGCGATCTGGTTCTCGACGATAACGTTATGGACGAGGTGGAAGACATTCGCGCATGGATACAGCATGGTACTTCGCTAATGGACGACTGGCATCTGCGGCGACAGATTAAACCGGGTTTTCGCAGCCTGTTTTATGGGCCGCCAGGTACGGGGAAGACCATGACTGCCGCCTTGCTTGGCAAGGTCTGCGGACGTGATGTATATCGCATTGATCTTTCTCTGGTCGTTTCTAAATACATCGGCGAAACGGAGAAAAATCTGGCTGGCGTATTTGATCTGGCGGCGCATCACGACTGGATTTTATTCTTCGATGAAGCCGATGCCTTATTCGGCAAGCGTACCCAGACTTCCAGCTCACATGATCGATATGCGAATCAGGAAGTCGCTTTTCTGCTGCAAAAACTGGAAGATTTTCCGGGCATCGTCATTCTGGCTTCTAACCTTAAAAGCAATATGGATGAGGCATTCGCCCGACGCTTTCAATCGATGGTGCAATTTCATTTGCCTGGCGTGGAAGAACGTTTGCGACTTTGGCGTCAGGCTTTTCAGGACACCGGGCGACTTGATGAGGCTGTCGATTTGCACAAACTGGCGCGGGAACACGAAATGAGTGGCGGCGCAATTATCAATGTGTTGCGTTATTCCGCATTGATGGCTTTGCGCAGAAATGCAGACAAGGTGGGGTGGACGGATATCCAGCATGGTATCCGTCGTGAACAAAGAAAGGAGGGCAAGTTGGTGTAGGCGGGTCAGCGCATATGGATGTCCCGGTGGAATAGGTTTCAAACGCAGTTGAAAAGGGGTGTAAGCAAAAGCACCTCAGCCACGTTATCGCGTCCGGTCGTATTTTTATGCCATCGCCGCTGTAGCTTGCTGGAGATATTTTGCTTAAGCCTCGGTAAACCAGAAGGCAGTTCTGATGTAGGGCGGTATGTTCACTGAGATTTTTCTCAGGTTTGTCTGTGATGTGAAGGCGTGGTTTTACTTTTAATTTTGCAGTAATTTTCAATGGAGAATGGATATGGCAACGACGAATACAGTTTCGACCAGTGCGTTTACGAAAATCACTGGCAGCATACCTACCGGAAAATCCGGCTCACCAGCAATCATTGCTTTGTACAACAACCAGGTCGTCAGCCTGGACAATACGGCACCGGGTACGCAGTGGCGCAGCTCCAGTTCCGTGCCCGGCGCGGTTGGCGTGCCTGCCGGTATTACCGGTGATTACACCAATGGTGTCGTTGTCTATAGCGGCGCCAATGTCGCCTATCTGACAGGTGTCGGCGTCCCGGGTGCTAACTGGAACATCCTTCCTTCTCCGTTTGATAGTGACGGTAGTTCAGCCATACAAGGCATTACCGGCGATCTGATCAATGGGATCGTGGTCTACAGCGGGCGCAATTTGTATTCCCTGGTTTTAAACGGCGCGACGCCGGAATGGAATCTGATGACGGTTGCTCCTGGCACAGTAACCGCAATTGCCGGTGATCCGACCAACGGTGTATTGATTGCGGTTGATCCAAGTGGTACAGGAACCGGGCCGTCTTCTTTGTATTCCGGTCAAGGCGGATGCCTGTGCCAATGGGCGCCGCTGACAGGGCAGGGATTACCTGTCGCTAAAGTAAAAATTGATTTCCTGTCTGGGAATTTCACCAATAATTTTATTTTCTATGGCGAAAATCAATTGTTTTCACTGACCGTCAAAAGTGGCGCCGGTACGCAGGCTAAATTATCGGCCTTGCCGTTCCAGGTCAAAGCGCTGTGCGGTGCCGCTGCCAACGGCATATTGGCAATCGCCGGTTCCGGTGATCTGATCGTTAGCAATGCTGATTCCAGCGCTGCTTCGTGGACAGTTGTGACGGTGAAATCAGCACCGCATTCTTCCAGCAAAGTGGGGCAACTGGCGAGCAATGAGTCTGCGGCAGTCAGCGTTGCCTGACCTGACGTAAACCAGGTGGCAAATCCGCCGATGACTGGTGGATTTGCTCTTGGATTTCTTTTTTGAGAGGCAAGAAATGCTGGATCAGGCAATAAATTTACTGGTAGCCGAATTAAATGGTTTTCTGGGGGCACGTTTTCCGGGAAACGCCAATGTCGTCATTGCCTCGTCATTATGTAGTCCGGATGGTACGGTCTTGCCTGCCATCGACAACAAGGTCGTGCTGACGCTGGTGAACGTGGAACGCGAGACCGTCGTGGCACTGTCTAACTTTACGCCGTCCAGCGGCAGTGGATATGTGCGTTCCAGTCCACCTTTGTACTTGAATCTGTATGTACTGGTATCTGCATCCTTTGCGAGCCACTATACGACAGCGTTGCAATTATTAAGCAAAGTGCTGGGGTTCTTTCAGATCAAACCTAATTTTGATGCGCAGAATGCGCCGGAATTTCCGCCACAACTCAGTAAGCTCAGTGTTGAGCTGGTTAACCTGAATCTGACGGAGTTGAGCACTTTGTGGTCCACGCTGGGCATGGACTATATGCCTTCCATGTTATACAAAGTGCGCATGTTGACGATTCAGGATGGCTGGATTTCAGAGCCTGTTCCGCAGGTCAGTGCGCCCGACGCCAGCATCAACGGATCATGAGCTCATATACGCCCTGGATAAGTCTGCAAATTCAGCATGGTTATTATGCAGATAATCTGGCTTCGCCTTTGCAGATCGCGCCGACTTCGGCGTGTGTGCAGTGGATGGCGCAGTATGGTTTGTTATTCCGCGCAGGCAAAGCGGGCGGGCAGTTGTATTACGCAGATGCGGATTTGCTTTTAAGCTTTGATACTCTTCAGCCGCTGGATTTTCAGGTGACTTGCACGGCGCCGGAATTTTTAAATCTGAGCGATTTCGATGCAATGACACTCGGTGATCTCACTTTGGGATCAAGTATTTTTTATTTTGATAATCGGCAAAACAACAAACCGCAATTGTCGCCGTCTCTGAACGACAGCGTATTGAAAGTACGTCCGCCGCAATTTGCCATACAACTGCAGGCCGGCCAGGCCGTCACTTACTCAATACGCGATAGTCTGGTGCAGGCCAGCGTCTGGAGCGGTGTTGCCGATGCCAATCATGTCTTGTATATAGACTTGCGAGAGCAGCCAGATGGGCGCTACCAGTTGTATGCTGGCGATCACTTGCAGGAAAATTTTTATCTGTGCCGGATACCGGCCAGCCAATGCTGGGGCGTCATCGCGATCTATCCCGGCGGCAGTGAGCAGCTTCCTTATTTGCAGCAAGGCTGTCCGGCAATTGTTAACGCTGATTTATTGAACCTGGCGTATGTTCTTACGTTGCAGGCGCGTACCTGTTTTTGGCGTTACAGAATATTTAGCCAATCGCAGGACACGCATCATTATGACGATTATCAGGTGACCGGTAAGCAAAAAAATGGTTCAGGTCAGATTGCATTTTCGATGACAAAACCGGATGGCGACGGCGCACCATGGATATTTGAGTCGGCGCTGCCTATTGCGATGGCGCAGCGGCCCGGAGACTGGGAGTTTTTTCTGTCCCGAAAACATGCCAGCAGTCGCCATAAGATCAGATTGCCTTATGCACAAGGCAAGTTACTGATATTGCCAGATGCCTCTGTACCAGCAAGAAAATACGCGGACATTTACGTTTATTTGTAATGAGCGACGATGCACTGCATCCCTTATTTCCGCCTATGGCTGTCTG
>JAGWUK010000682.1 GCA_028868455.1 Burkholderiales bacterium
CTGGTGCGGTCAAAATTGCGGATCTGGAAGCCGGTGGCCAGCTGCGCATGCTGTGCGTAGAAGCGGCCAATATTGCGCATCCGGTCTGTTTGCAACCCGGCCAGCGCTGGAGCGGCAGTCAGATGCTGGAAGTGCTGCCCAATGCCTGATCGTCAACAGCATTGGCGCGGATGTTGTACCGAAGCTCTGCCGCCGAGCATTGACAAATGATTATTGAAATCGCATAGTGGCAAGTCTGAATTCTGCCGGAGGTCGCCATATTCTTCTCGATCGGGAATATACTCCCCCAATTTTCAAAAATATCTGCCTCTTTGCGAAGGTAAATAGGCGGTCTTTAAAATATACTCCTATGGGTATAGGAGAATTTTGCCAAATTTTGGCTATAAGGAAACTGTATGCAACAACGTCGTTCCTCGTTACGCCTGTCCTTAACACCGGTTTTGCGCACGCTGGTGCTGAGCGGGGTGTTTCTGTTTACTGCACCGCTGGCACTGGCCGATGGCCTGCCGAAAGACATCACGCAAGTCTCTGCTGTTGAAGGCATTACCGAATACCACTTGCCAAACGGCCTGCGCGTCCTGCTGATGCCGGATGCCTCGAAACCTACCGTGACCGTGAATGTCACGTATCTGGTCGGCTCCCGTTACGAAAATTATGGTGAAACCGGGATGGCGCATCTGCTGGAACACATGATGTTCAAAGGCACACCGAACAATCCGAAAATCACCGAAGAATTCAATAAGCGCGGCATGCGCATGAACGGCACCACCTCGCTGGATCGCACCAATTACTACGAACTGTTCCAGGCCAGCGACGACAACCTGAAATGGGCGCTGCAAATGGAAGCCGACCGCATGGTGCATTCCAATGTTGCCCGCAAAGACCTCGACACCGAAATGACCGTGGTGCGTAATGAGTTTGAAAACGGCGAAAATTCTCCCGGCAGCGTCCTGATGAAACGCCTGCAAAGCGTTGCCTACGACTGGCATAACTACGGCCACTCGACCATCGGCAATCGCAGCGACATCGAAAACGTCGAGATCGCCAACCTGCAAGCCTTCTATCACACCTACTATCAACCGGATAACGCTGTGCTGATGGTCGCTGGTAAATTCGACCAGACCAAGGTTTTGCAATGGGTGGATGAATTCTTTGGAAAAATCGCCAAACCAACGCGCACATTGCCGAAGTTCTGGACGGTTGAGCCGACCCAGGATGGCGAGCGCAGCGTGATGGTGCGTCGCAAAGGCGATGTGCAGCTGATCATGATGGCGTATAAAGTGCCGTCCGATCTGCAAAAGGATGGCGATGCACTCGGCTTTGCCAGCAGCATTCTGGCCAGCGCACCGCATGGTCGCCTGCACAAACAGCTGGTAGAAACCGGCAAACTGGTGCGGGTATTCGCTACCGGTATCGGCCATGCAGCACCGGGGCTGCTCGTCATCGGCGCGGTTGTGAAAAAAGGCGATTCACTGGAAACCGCAAAAGAAGAATTGATCGCCGGGATCGAAGACTTTAAGCAACACCCGCCAACCGCCGAAGAGATGGATCGCATCAAACGCGAACAGGCCAATCAATACGAAAAACTGCTGAATAACCACGAAACCGTCGGCGTGGGCATGTCCGAGTACATCGCGATGGGTGACTGGCGTTATCTGTTTAAAGAACGCGACGATGTCGCCAAGGTGACGTCCGAACAAGTCGCCGCCGCTGCCAAGCATTATCTGGTGCGCGACAATCGCACGGTCGGCATGTTCATCCCGGAAGACGCGCCGCAACGCGCCGAAATCCCGGCTGCACCGACCATGGCCGAAGTCATGAAAGACTTCAAACCGAAAGTCAGCAATCTGACCGCCGAAGCCTTCGACCCAACGCCGGCCAATATTCAACAACGCACGCAACTGTCCACCATCGGCAAATTGCAAGTGGCTTTGCTGCCGAAGAAAAACCGTGGCGAAACTGTGAATGTGTCGCTGTCCCTACGCTGGGGCGACGAAAAATCGCTGGAAGGCAAACGGACAGTGGCCGGTTTTGCCCGTGGCATGCTGGCAACAGGCACCAGCAAATACAGCCGCGCGCAGTTGGCTGATGAGATGTCCAAGCTCAAAATGAGCGGCGACATCTATTCTTTCCAGACTACCAAGGCCAACCTGCCAGCAGCACTGGAACTGGTCGCGCATGTCCTGAAAGATGCCAACTACCCGGAAAGCGAATTCAAGCAAATGCGTGAGCAAGCCCTGGT
>JAGWUK010000683.1 GCA_028868455.1 Burkholderiales bacterium
CTAGCCCGGCTTCGTTGACCAGCGTTTTGCAGAATTGCAGGCTGTCGTCAACACCATCGACTTTGAAGAAGGAATACATGGCGCCAGTTGCTACCGGGGCGCTTTGGATTCTTGGTATGTCGGACAATCCGGCGGCCAGAAAATCGCGGGCATTTTTCAATCGGTCTACGGTACGTTTGACGGTCACTTCTCCATTGGCCATTGCGTAGTCCGCAGCATGCTGGACAAAGGCTGGCGCGCAGGAGGTGTTGTATTCGATCAAATTGCCGATGTCACCGATCAGGTTTGCAGGGGCAACGATCCAGCCGACGCGCCAGCCGGTCATGAGCCAAGTTTTTGAAAATGAATTGCAACTGACGACTCTTTCCTGCGGGTCGGCGATGTCGAGGAATGACGGTGCGCACTGTCCTTCAAAGTAGTAGCGCTCATACACTTCGTCGGTGATGATCCAGATGCCGTGCTGCCGGCAATGGGCAAGTACGGCGCGCTGCTCATCTGCTGTCATCGTCCATCCGGTCGGGTTGTTTGGCGAATTAATCATCAGTGCTCTGGTATCCGGCGTGAGTGCGGCCAGCAGCTTATCCAGATCAAGTTGCCAGCCTTTTCTGTCAAATTCCAGGCTGACTGTCGTTACTTGTGCTCCCAGCACTTTGGGTATTTCGACCAGGTTTGGCCATAGCGGCGTCACCGCAACCACACGGTCGCCATGGCCGACGAGCGCCTGCACCACGATGGACAAGGCAGACATACCTGAACTGGTCACGGCGATATTGTCGATCGTGCGTGGCGTATGAAAAGCGCTGACATAGTCGGCAATGCGCTGGCGCAAGCCGGGCAATCCGTAATTTTGAACATAGAACGTATCGCCGGCTTGCAGGTGCCTGATGGTCACAGCGCACACGTCTTCTGCGGTCGGCTCATCGGGTTCACCAAACCAGAAAGCCAGCATATTGGCTTTGCCCAATCCGGCGTTGGCGACTTCGCGAATTTTTGATGCGCGTAATTCGCGTACGACGCTGCGTGCAGCGGTAGCGAAGGTCTGAGTTGTCATGTTCTTGTTCATTGTTTGCCCTTGTTGTAGTCGGTCAGCGCGTGCATGGCGCCGCGGGTCAGCCACGCCACGTCGGAATGCAGGGAGATCAATGAGAATCCGATGTCTCTGTAGCGTGCGGCGTCTTCGACGCTCGCCGCGAAAATTCCTGCCGCCTTACCGGCTTGCGTGCAGACCTGCAAAATATGCGCGATGGCATTTTGCACCTCGGGGTGATCGGCTTGCCCAAGATGCCCGAGGCTGGCAGACAGATCCGCCGGGCCGATAAAGAGGCAATCGGCGCCGTCGAGTGCGGCGATTTCTTCGATGTTGTGCAGGCCTTCGCGCGTTTCGATCTGCAAAACGGCGCAGGCATTCTGGTTCGCGTTGCCGACATATTCCCGGTCAAGTCCGTAGCGCCCTGCCCTGACCAATCCGGCGACACCTCGCACGCCGCCGTTGCCGTTCTGCGGGAAACGCATTGATGCGATTGCTGCTTTGGCTTCTTCGACTGTTTCTATCGTCGGGAACATGATGGTTTGTGCGCCGCAATCCATGGCGCGCTTGACCAGAGTTGCGTCGTTCACCGGCACGCGCACGGCGACGCTGACGCTGGCGCCGTTTGCGCATGCGGCGTCGATTGCGCGCAGTTGTGCGGCGATGTCGCCTGTGTCGTTCGGTGCGTGTTCTGCATCGACCAGCAGCCAGTCAAATCCGCAATGCGCAATGGCCTCGGCAACGGCTGGGCTGGCCAATGTGATCCAGCAACCGATCATCGCGTTGCGAGGGCGAAGGTTTTGTTTCATCCAGTTTGGTTTCATAGCACGACTCCGTATTGGTTTCATTTGTTAAAGCAACGCAAATATCATAACTAGCCGGCAAAGAAATTATTTACTATATTGCTTGCGAGTTTTGTAGATTCTACGAAATGTCTGTTTCAATTTTTTGAGAAATACGCAATGACTAGTGCAAAAGTAAAATTAGACCGGATCGACAGAAACATCCTTGAGGCTTTGCAGGAAGACGCCCGCCTTTCCAGCGCCAATCTGGCGGAGCGCGTTTCAATCACCCCATCACCGTGCTGGCGCCGGGTAAAACGGCTGGAAGAAGAAGGTGTGATTCGCGGTTATCACGCAAGACTGGATCCTGAAAAATTGGGCTATCAGGTCACGGCATTTGTACATATTTCTCTGGACAAGAAAGACACCGAG
>JAGWUK010000684.1 GCA_028868455.1 Burkholderiales bacterium
TTACAATACATGTTTAATCGCTTATCTGAAGCACCGATACAAAATTGTTCAGGCAAGGCAGAGTGACGAAGGCTGTACAAATCTTGCAACGACAGGATTAATCGTGCAAAGAAAATCACGCATCCATTGGATCGGTGTACAACCGGGGCGAGGCAAAGCGATCAGGCGTTGGTATCCACACCACCGGCTGCAACGACAGTTTCGCTGCTGGAGACATCACTGCCAGCAGCGACATGCGCATTTTTCCGCACGGGCAATGTGCCGTGTGCAGCCCCATTTCTATTTTGCTGCCCGGCCTGCTCATGCAAGTTCAATGCTACTGCGCCAACGCCGGGAATCACGCCCACGTCAGGAACCGTCTGCGCCGTACGCAATGCAGACCGGCCACCCGCTTCTCGCGTTATGGCGTCGCCGATCTTATACGCCGCGACCGCTGCCGAAATAGCCGGATTTATCGCTGTATAAACAAAGGGCTGCACGATTGCTGACGACGTGCTGCTTGATGTTTCACTTGCGCCAGTTGCTGCGCTTGAGGATGCCCCAGCAACGGCGACGGTCGTCGCGCCCTCAAGTGCAGACTGAGCGGCCAAGGCGCTCGCCGTGTCAGCGCTCATCGAACTGGTGCTATTCGCCGCCAACGTCGTCCGCGTGCTGCTCTGTGTGCTCACCGTAGCAACAGGCGTGGATGCACTCGTTGCCGTGGCACTTGTCGTGCCGCCGCCTGTTTGCGCAGCCAGGGTATCCGTTGCATTCGCGACGTTTTCTGCGTTCGCGGTGGTGGTTGCAGCCAGCGTGACACCATTTGACGTGGTGCCCGTCTGATTATTGAGTTCTGACGCCACCGTCGTGATTGCATCCGTCGTCGTATTCTGGCCTTCTGTTACAGCGGCAGTTGCGCTGTATGCATTGACGGCATTGGCAACATTAAACTCGTTATTTTGTGCCGGTAAATTGTTGATAGCCGAGCCCTGATCAGCCGCCGCTATATGGTCATTCGACGGCAAGCCTGACTGGGCCGCGACCGTATCATTGGCGGCAACTGCACTGGCTGGCGTCGCTCCTGGATTGACGTTGGCAGCAATGGAATCGGATGCAGACGCCAGCGTCGTGGCAGCAGTGTCCGTTGCGGAGGCCGACAATATCTCTGCCTCTTGCGCGGACGTCAGTCCCGTATCCAAGGCACTGGATACAATTGCCGGATTGGCAGAAATCGCCTCTTGCAAGGTTTCGTCAGACAAAACGTGCTGCAATGTATTTGTCACTGAAGCAGCTTGTGCATCCTGCGCAATCGCTGCACTGCTGCTGGCGACTGCCGTACTTGCAGGTATGCCTGCTAGCACGGAGCTGCTGGACGATGTCAATTCGCCGGTCGACAGGCTTTGATTCTGACTGACCAGTGTTGTTTCTACTTGCGCGAGCGCCTGCAAGGCCTGTGTCAACAGTGTCGATGTGGCAGTCGGGTCAGCAGTAAATGCCGCCTGCAAACTTGTCAGATTCAGAGTGAATTGCGGGTTGCTATCGGTCAATCCTGTGCTTTGCAAACTGATGCCGATCTGCGCCAGACTAGTCAGCAAATTTTTTCCTGTTTCTGGCAAATTTTGTGCATTAATAGCGGTCAATAAATCCGTATTGAACAAAGACGTCAACGGATTTTGCACACGATTAGTACTGTCGGACTGAAAACTATTGAAGGCGTTAACAAACAATGCTGCGTCCGTGGCGACCGTCGCAAAACTATTGGCCACGGTATTGCTGCTACTGGCGCTATTGACTGCCATTTTTTGTGCCAGCAAGGTGATCGTTGCGGCCAGAACCTGACCCAGCGTCGAGACGTCGACAATGCTTGCGTTACCATCAACGAGACTGAAATTAGACATCAGCACCGCATCAATCGCGGAAGACGAGATCGGTTTCACACCAGATAATTCCGATAGTCTGACCGGCGCGATGGCAGCAAGGGTATCTGTAGTGATTGCCATAATGTCTCTGTCCCAGTGTCTTTCAAATTGGACTTGGGCAACATTGCTTCAGTCCTGCAATTTCATTTTAGTGTAAATGCCTGAAGATACCAGCGCGACGTGGTGCAGCGCGACGAAAACCGGAGCGTCACCGGTGCATCGTTGCCCTTGGTGCTATGATTTCCGGTTTGCATCATTCCCTCATCATTCATGAATCCCCCTTTCACTTCCGGCAACGTTGATGCGGTAAAAAAATATCTGCCGTGGGTCGTCGCCATTG
>JAGWUK010000685.1 GCA_028868455.1 Burkholderiales bacterium
GTTACAGCATGAACTTGTTCCCGGTACTGTCTTAAAAGAAGTGAACGAACAATATGTTTTGATCTCCGAAAACGGCGTCATCCGACGTGTAGAGTTGCCGCAATCGGTGGCTTTGAATGTGAACCTGGTACCTCCCGGAATTACTCGGAATCACGAAGAAGTTTCACCTAAAGTTGCACCCGTTGCCTTCCCGCCGCATCAGCAAGCTATCGCACCTCCGGGACCAATCAATCCTGCCGTCGCTCCATTGGTTACGCCTGGTTTGCCCACTGCTTCGCTGCCAGCCGCTATGCCGGGAAGCGGTCAATGAGCTCGCAGAAAACCGAATTTCCGGATCTTTTTGAGGATGCCATAAAAAGAGTACACCCTACGTGGCATGCCGCCGTGCGGGCAGGTCTTTGCGCGGTGCATAGTACCGATCCGTCATATTTGCCGACATTGGCGCAAACGGACTTTCTGCCGTCGAAAGGCCGTTTATTTGCCGCATTTGATCAACCCGTCCATCAGGTCCGTTATGTATTGATTGGCGAAGGACCGTACCCGAGAGAAGAGAGTGCAACTGGCTACTGTTTTATGGATGGAGCAGTGCAGAGGCTTTGGTCGGATGAATTAGGCGGGGGATTATCGAAGAAGGTCAATCGCGCGACTTCATTGAGAAATTTTATGAAGATGCTGCTCGTCGCTGACGGACAACTGGCGGCAGAAAACTCTGGTATTGAGGCAATGGCAAGGATTGCCGAAGTAGCCAATAAATGCGATTCCGCATTGATACAAACGCTGGATGATTTGCAAACGAATTTGGGCAGCGCCGGATTTTTATTGCTTAACGCTTCGCTGGTTTTTCGTCATGACGTTGCGCCAGCAAAGGATGCAAAGGCATGGCAACCATTTCTGCAGGTGATTTTATCTGCACTTAAACATGAATGTCTCTCGGCGCCCCCAGTACAGCTGATATTGTGGGGGAAAATCGCTGAACAAATTAAGAAGGTGCCTGTTAGTACCGAATTTCCTCAAATTACAGCTGAACATCCATACAATTTGTCGTTTATCAAAAATCAGGTAATGCATTCCTTGTTTAAACCAATGCGTCTGTTGGAGAATTGCCAGAAGGAAAAACTTTGTAAGAAATGAGCGCAAGCGCTGGCATGCATTCAGGCTTTGTAGAATAATCGCACTGTGAACAGTTGTTTGTTGGTGGATTATTTACTCTCCTGGTTATGTTAAAAAAAATTGAAGTGGCGCAACTCAGAGTGGGAATGTATGTTCACGAACTTTGCAGCTCGTGGATGGACTCTCCTTTTTGGCAAAAATCATTTTTATTAAATGATGTCGTTGAATTGAAGAAAATTCAGGCTACTTCAATACGCGAGGTCTGGATTGATACCAGCAAAGGCCTTGACATCATTAAGCCAACTGCACAGGATACTGAAGAAGTGCCAGCTGAGCCTGAGCAGATCAATCCACCAGCTCCGGTTCGTGAAATAGCATATGTTTCTATGGATGATGAGTTGGGACGAGCTTCAGCGATTGTGAATAAATCCAGGGAAGCCGTGTTCTCCATGTTTAACGAAGCGCGCATGGGTAAAGCCGTTGATGTCGAAAACGCGCAATCTATGGTGGATGAAATCGCTGACTCAGTCATGCGCAATCCTGGTGCTTTAATTGGGCTTGCCCGTTTAAAAACAAAAGACGATTACACGTACATGCATTCGGTCGCGGTATGCGCTCTGATGGTCGCCCTGTCCAAACAATTGGGACTGAATGATGAGCAGGCACGGGAGGCCGGATTGGCTGGCCTGTTGCACGATATCGGTAAAATGATGATTTCAGCCGATATTTTGAATAAGCCAGGCAAGCTGACTGATGCCGAATTCGTCTCGGTTAAGGAGCATCCTGTAGCTGGCTATAAAATGCTGCTCGAAGGTGCGGGCGTCAGTAAAATTGCGCTTGATGTTTGTTTGCATCACCATGAAAAAATAGATGGCACCGGATATCCGGATCGCTTAAAGGGCGATGAAATCAGTCTTTATGCGCGGATGGGGGCGGTGTGCGATGTCTATGATGCCATCACGTCGAACAGGCCGTATAAACAGGGATGGTGTCCTGCCGAGTCGCTCAGAAAAATGGCGGAATGGAGTAATGGTCATTTTGATGAGAAAGTGTTTCAGGCTTTTGTGAAAAGTATCGGGATATTTCCTGTTGGTACTTTGGTGAGAATGGAATCGGGACGTTTGG
>JAGWUK010000042.1 GCA_028868455.1 Burkholderiales bacterium
CGGAAGTTCAGCCTTTACTCGCGCAGGGGAAGGTCGCTTCATACATTCCGCAGTTGTCGAAAGTATCTGCCAGTCATTTCGGCATGGCAGTGTATTGTCTTGACGGCCGAACATTTTCTGTTGGTGACGCGCATCAAAAATTTTCGCTGCAGAGTGTGACTAAGTTATTTGCGCTCGCGCTGGCATTTTCTCGAGAAGGTGATGCTATCTGGGCGCGTGTCGGCAAAGAACCGTCCGGTAACCCATTTAATTCTTTGGTGCAGCTGGAGTATGAGCGTGGTAAGCCACGCAATCCGTTTATTAATGCCGGCGCGTTGGTGATGACAGACATTTTGTCTACCCGCTTTGTGCAATCGGATATCGCAGTATTGCAATTCGCCCGGACCATTGCGGATCAAGTGACGATAGATTTTGACATGGCTGTTGCGCAATCAGAACGAGAAACGGCGCATCGTAACTACGCTATCGCACACTTGATGAAGGATTTCGGCAATTTGCACAATCCTGTCAAAACGGTCATCGATAGTTATTGCAGGCAATGCTCGATTACCATGACCTGCGCCGAATTGGCAAAAGCGGGAAGCTTTTTGGCTCAGCATGGAACCATCCCCTGGAGTGGCATGCAAATTCTGGATCCAAGCTCTGCCAAGCGCCTCAATGCCTTAATGTTGACTTGTGGCACCTACGATGCGGCGGGTGATTTCGCCTATCGGGTCGGGCTGCCGGCAAAGAGTGGCGTTGGTGGCGGAATCCTGGCATTGGTGCCCGGCGACTTGGCTGTCGCTGTATGGTCACCTGGTCTGGATGCAACCGGCAATTCGCTGGCCGGCACCTATGCTTTAGAGCGATTTACGACGTTGACAGCCAGATCCATTTTCTGACATCGTTGTATTGTTGCGTACGGGGCTACATCGAAAAGTTTTCGGCTATGTCATGAAGCCCAGATTCCGGGCAGAGAAATTTCTGATATTCGGAAATATGTCGTTGATTTGGTTGGCGCTCAATCCAAACCAGTTTGCCAGGGTAGCGCCATATTGATCAACTGAAAATTGTGGCAACAGACTACCGGAGCCGACATCTTGATTGTGTTTCAAGCCAGTCACCGGAAATTCACCGTAAATATCGCCGCCTTTTACTGCGCCGCCGACAATAAAATGATGCGAGCCCCAACCGTGGTCTGTACCGTCGCCGTTGCTGGTAAAAGTGCGACCAAAATCAGATGCCGTGAATAAAGTCACTTGTTTGCGCAAATCACTGCCTTGCAGATTTCCCATCGCCGTGTCGAAATACGCGATGGCATGAGAAATCTTTGCTAGCAGGTCAGCTTGAGTTTTACGTTGAAAATCATGCGTATCAAATCCCCCCATGCTGACAAAAAACACCTGTCTTTGCACGCCGAGAGCGCTACGTCCGGCAATAATGCGCGCAACCGTTTGCAGCTGAATGGCCAACGGATTATTGCCTAATGTCCCGGTATTCGGGTTGGTATATTGACTCGGATTGGGGACGCCGGTTGCACCGGCTGGTGCCATTGCTGGGCTCAGCAAACTCTGCGCATTGATTGCACGGCTGGTGATGGCCGCCTGTTCCTTATGAAATAAATTGAAATTATCGGATGTGATAATGGATTTGAGCGGATTTGCGCTAGCTGACGAGCCGAATAAGGAGCCGCTCAAACCGCTGATGGGGACAGCGCCAGACGCGCTGACCTGATACTGATTAACTTGTCGGCCAGCCAGAAATACCGCATTTCCAGATGCCGAGATGGCGGTGAAAATTGGATTGGCATTGTTGGCTGCCATCATATCCCCCATGCGTCCTCCCCAGCCGTAGGCTGCGCCTTCTGGCGCATAAGCTTGCCAAAGCGACTGCTGATCGTTGTGAGAAAAAAGTTTGGAGGGGAGCGGGACGCTGGCTGCTTTGTATTGCGTAAGTGTGGTCGGAACAAGCAAGGGACCGACATTGCTGAGAATCGCTACGCGACCAAGATCGAATAGTCCCTTTATTTCTGTCATGTTGGGATGCAGTGCAAAGCTGCGTCCGGGTTGGTTGCTGGACGGAGTAATTGGCAGTACCCCTTGATTCATGCCGGGACCCGGTAATGCGATGGAGCCGGATTCATTGGTGGTTCGGACGGACAGGTATTGTGACCAGGATGCACTGTCCGTTGCCAGTACCGTATTCGCATGGTCATTGGCTCCAAACATAAAAAGGCATATCAGAGCCTTATAGTCATTCGGAATGGTTTGGGCGGCTGCTGAGGCCATTGTCGCCAGGTTTAACGCGAACGGCGCGCCAGCTATGCCGATCGCACTGCTTGCTGACAGAAGGGATGATATCCGGAGAAATTCACGGCGCGAGGCATTGATTTTGTTCATGTATACGCTCCGATTACTTCTGAACCAGATACTCAGGTGATGCCATTGTCAGGAAAATACTCAGATAAACGCGGTTTTTCCTGGCTGTTTCGGCACTGCTTGCATTATTTGTTGGAATGGAAACGGAGTTAACTGCGCTCAGAATCTGACCACGTAAATTGGCGGACATTTGGCCAGCCAATAGCAATAAATTCACCTGGTCAAGCAGTTCCGGAGGATTGACAGACAGGGCGATCAAGTCCTTGTAATCAGGCTGTATGTCACGTGAGGTGCCTGTCCCGTTTGCGATGACATTGCGCATGAAATTAAGATAACCAACAACCGACGTTTCGCCGGTAATCTGCATCTCAGGAGCAACCAGGCCGGCGCTGGCGATGCTGCTGTTCGGCGGGACATAGCCAGGGCGATAGAAATTGAATACGGATGGGGAGCGTATTGGCGTTTGCCCCAGAGCTGTCAAAGGGTCGTCCAGATTCGTCATCAAAAAGCGAGTTGAGGTGGATTTTGCATTGAATGCGCGCATCCAGTTTGCCAGACGTAAAACTGGTTCGCGTAATTTGCCGCTTCCGGCGTTATTTGTTAATGCGTCGGTACGTGCTTCTGTATCAAGCAAAATGGCTTTGATAACAGCTTTCAAGTCACCTCGTACTCCTTGCCCGTTGTTTGCAAATACGGCGGCAACGCGAGAAATATACTGAGGACTGGGGTTGCTGCTGACCAGGCGTTGTATCAGTTGCCTACTGATGAATGGCCCTACATTCGGATGATTAAACAAGGTATCCAGTGCCAATTTAAGGTCGCCTTCGGGATCGGCGGATGACTGAGCCGCGATTGTTACACCGAGAAATTTTTTTTCAGATATTGAGTGAAATTTAGGATAACTTTGCATCGGCATCCAGTCGCGGTTTGGGTCAGCGTTCCCTCCATAAAACCGTGTGTCGCTTTTATCCGGTCCGGCCCAACTCCAGCCAGTAAATACTTTCGCCAAACCCGAAATATCGGCATTGGAATAGGTTTCTACGGGTTTGCCATTGTTAAGCACATAACTGCCATCCTGATTGAGCTGATATAAGCCTATGGTGAATAATTGCATGACTTCTCTGGCGTAATTTTCGTCCGGTACGCGGGTTCCTGACTCCTTTTGATTGCGCAGCGATGTCAGATAAATTCCCATCATGGGGTGAAGAGTGACGGCCTCCAGCAAGTTGCGGTAATTTCCAAACGCATGGGTTTCAAGTACGTCATAAAAGGACGCAACACCACGCGGATAATTTGCAACGGTACTGTCCTGAAAAGAAACAACAAAAATTTGCGACAGAGCAAAGGCGACACGTTGTCGCAATTGATCATCCCCGGTGATCGCTTGTTGCCAGAAACTTTCAAAAAAATTGTTTTGATTCAACCCGCTAATACCGTTTGTCAGTTTGGACGCCGTCGTGTCCATGTAATCGCGGTGTCGCTTTTGTCCTTTTTGGAATTGACCATCCAGCCATGCATCGAAACCGAGGCTCGTGATCGTAGCAATTTCCGTCTGATTCGCTCCGAAGCTGGCTTGTGACAGCATTCTGGATGCCTGAGCTGGCGTGACCAGATCCGAACTTGCCGGCGTGTATCCAGTTAATGCTTGTATCAGTCCGTTCGCGATGCTGGTATCGGTTGCTGTGACAACGGAAAACAGCATCATTCCTTTGCTAATCGCGTCGTCTGTACCAACATAGCTAAGCCCTTGCTGGACTGCGAAGTTTTTGGAAACCGCGATCTTGTTGTCCAGCAAGGTCGACACCCAGCCATAGTTAGGATCGCCTGCATAACTATGCGCTGCCGCCAGAAAAGTACGTATCAGCGTCGATTTGGTGATTGCCCCGCTATCAAGAATACGCGTCCAATAGTCGAGTCCGGCCGCGTCCGGAGGCGAGCGGCTTAAAATATTCTTATAAGCGGTGGTCACGAAGTCGGCGTTGCTCATGTTGGCAGAGTAACCAGTCAGCGCCCCGTACTGAGCAGCTGCACCATAAAAAGTGTCACCGATCTGCTCAAGTGTCGCACCAGCCTGAAATTGCGTGATCCAATAACTAAGTCCGTTGGCATCCGGCACGCGATTAAAGTAGGCGATATACAACTCAATCAATGCGTTGAGATCACTGGTTGGAATACTCGCAGCCTGACTGGTCACGATCAGGTTGACGGAAACATCTTTGAACACCAGTAATTGCACATTGGCCGGAACGTTGATAATGCCATCGATCCCAGTGTTGTCTGTGACTATGTAAGTGCCGGAATGATTGCTCAATGTGTAATTAGAGCGGTCGCCATGGAAGACAATCTGGTTGCCAGTGCTAGTTGGCGCAGGAGTGAAGAGGTGTTGAATGCTGGTGATTATCGAATTACCGGGCGAACTGGTCTTGTCACCGCCCCCACAGCCTGACAGCAGGATTAAGCACAGGCAGAGTGGAAATTTAAGGAGAGCTTGGCGGCAAAAAACGGACATTCCAGTCTCCAAAATTTGGGAAAAAGTCTAAGCAAGAACGCTTCAGCACCGGCAAAACGAAGCAAGAATTTTCATATTGCTGGCGTTACGTCTGGCTGACGAATCTATTTGGATTAACATGGGATTGATGCAATTTCCCCAGTATTAAATTTCCGTGTGGAAATTTAATCTTAATCCATTTCTGCTAAAGTCTGATGCACAAATGCAGATAAAATGAGTTTTGATTGCGTAGAAACATCAGTAAACTCAAAGCCATGCCGGAACTCCAACCCGTTTTCGGTTGGGGCGATGGAGCGCAATATGATATTTAAGGTCAGAAATTCGTCGCTGCCAGCGGCGTTGACTTTAAATTTGATCTGACCAGTATCCCCTTTTTTTCCAAGCGGTTTTTTGATCACACCAGATGTGCCACCCATACTGATGTCGCCCAAGGTTGCGGCGGCGGTTTCAGGTGGGTCGCCAACCGTGACAGACGCGATAATTTTGACGACAGCGCGTGATCCTTGACGTATCGTCGTGCAGCGAACTTGCTTGGGATAGCTCAGATGCAGATAGGGGTAGGGACTGTAAACATATTTCAAGGCCGATGCTGTGAATGCATAGGCTTTTTTACCGGGGAATGCGCGGACGATAAATGTCTGCCCGTCACGGATTAACACGGCTTTTCCGTCTGCCATCGGTGCTGTGACAAAAATAGATTTATTTTTGACGAAGCCGATCAACTTGACCGTGTAACGCATCGCAGTCTGGTCGTGCATTTGCAGATAAAGCGTTTCGCCGACGTTCCAGCGCACGCTATCGAGTTCCATGACGACTTCTTTATGAGCATCAAGCGGGGCACTCGTCGCAGACTTGCTTTGTGCTGCACTAGCATTAAGCGACATGCGGGTTTCTTGTGAGGCCAGTTTGGACGGAATCGTATCCCACAACGAATTGGCATCGCAATAACCGATTTCAAGCAAGCGTTCTAGTTGCGACTGATCTGCAACGATCACGCCGGAATCTAAAAGCAAGCGTCCATCTTGATCATAGACTGGCCAGTGCAAGGTCTGGCCTACACTAATTTCCGCATGCCTTAACGGCATTAGCCCTGATACGTCACTCATGAATCAATTCCATTGTCTGAATACTAAAGTTGATTGTATATCGAATGGACGCAATTTGAAGTGTGTTGTTGCGTGTAGCGATGTAAAACAGAAAAGCACTTGAACAGCATTTTGCTGCCAAGTGCTTTTCGTTGTATAGCGACTAACTTAATGAGGGTTACTTCGCTGTTTCCGCCATTAATTTGACGCAATCAACAAAATAGCCGCGTTTTCCGTTCATCTCGGCTTTGACCAGACCATGGCAATCTGTTTCAAACCCAGGAAAACGTTCATTAAAGTCACGCACAAACTTGAGGTAGTCGACAATCGTGCGATTAAAGCGCTCACCCGGGATCAGTAACGGAATCCCAGGAGGATATGGCGTCAGCAGGATAGCCGTAACGCGACCTTCCAGTTCATCGATGGAAACACGTTCAATCTCGCGGTGCGCCATCATCGCAAAGGCATCCGATGGCTTCATTGCCGGTTGCATGTCGGAAAGATACATCTCCGTCGTCAGACGGGCCACATTGTGGCCTTTGTAGGCTTCGTGGATGCCCTGGCAAAGGTCTTTCAAACCGACGCCTTCATAACGAGGATTGGCTGCGGCAAATTCCGGCAAGATGCGCCACATCGGCTGATTCTTATCGTAGTCGTCCTTGAACTGCTGCAACGCTGTCAGCAACGTGTTCCAGCGACCTTTGGTAATACCTATCGTAAACATGATGAAAAATGAGTACAGGCCGCATTTTTCAACAATAACGCCGTGTTCCGCCAGATATTTGGTCACGATGGAGGCTGGA
Source organism: Burkholderiales bacterium (assembly GCA_028868455.1). Classification (GTDB taxonomy): domain Bacteria; phylum Pseudomonadota; class Gammaproteobacteria; order Burkholderiales; family Burkholderiaceae_D; genus Undibacterium. The sequence goes on from JAGWUK010000042.1 coordinate 6,755, forward strand.
ATCCCTGTTTCGCCAAACTTGCCTTCCAGCGACAAGCCTGGAGTAACGATCGTCGCCTTGATCGGATCCAGCATATTGAAGCCAGTTGCCAGTTTGCCAAAACCATGCCATTCGTCTTCTGCACGGATGACCCAGTCCTCGCGGGAGCCTATGCCTTCCTCGGCAAATTCTTCTGGACCCCAGACCTGGAACCACCAGTCTTGTCCCCATTCCTGATCGACCTTGCGCATGGCACGACGGAAATCCAGTGCTTCCAGAATGGATTCTTCAACCAGTGCTGTGCCGCCCGGTGCTTCCATCATTGCGGCGGCGATATCGCAGGAGGCAATGATGGAATATTGCGGCGACGTCGATGTATGCATCAGATAAGCTTCGTTGAAACTGTCCTTATCCAGTTTATGGGTTTCCGATTCGCGAACCAGAATTTGCGATGCCTGCGAAATGCCGGCCAGCAATTTGTGTGTTGACTGGGTCGAAAAAATCATCGATTTTTTGGCGCGCGGACGATCCTTGCCTATCGCATGCATGTTTTTGTAAAAATCGTGGAAAGTCGCATGTGGCAACCAGGCTTCGTCGAAATGCAAGGTGTCAATTTCACCGTCCAGCAGTTCTTTCAATGTTTCGACGTTGTAAATGACGCCGTCGTAAGTCGATTGTGTGATCGTCAAAATACGTGGCTTCTTGTTTTTTGCTTCGCGGGCAAACGGATTGGCTTCAATCTTTTTGCGTATGCTTTCCATGCTGAATTCTTCCAGCGGAATCGGGCCGATAATGCCGAGATTATTCCGTGTCGGCATCAGGAACACAGGAATAGCGCCACACATGATGATGGAATGCAGAATCGACTTGTGGCAGTTACGGTCAACGACCACGATGTCGCCGGGGGCTACGGTCGAGTGCCAGACCATTTTGTTCGATGTCGATGTGCCATTTGTGACGAAATAGCAATGGTCTGCATTGAAGATGCGTGCTGCATTGCGTTCGGAAGCGGCCACAGGGCCAGTATGGTCAAGCAGTTGACCCAGTTCTTCGACCGCATTGCAAACGTCGGCGCGCAGCATGTTTTCGCCAAAAAACTGATGGAACATCTGACCGATCGGCGACTTCAGAAATGCCACGCCACCTGAGTGTCCTGGGCAGTGCCACGAGTAAGAGCCGTCGTTGGCGTAGTGAACCAGAGCGCGGAAAAACGGTGGCGCGAGGCCGTCCAGATAGGAGCGCGCTTCACGAATGATGTGGCGCGCGACGAATTCTGGCGTGTCTTCGAACATGTGAATGAAACCATGCAACTCGCGCAGGATGTCATTTGGAATATGCCGGGATGTGCGTGTTTCGCCGTACAGATAAATCGGAATGTCGGCGTTTTTATAGCGAATTTCTTCGACGAAGGCGCGCAGTGATTTCAGCGCATGATCTGTCTCTTCATCGGTGCCGCCACCAAATTCCTCATCGTCTATGGATAAGATGAAAGCGGAAGCGCGCGATTGTTGTTGTGCAAACTGAGACAGGTCACCGTAACTGGTCACGCCGAGTACTTCCATGCCTTCAGTCTGTATAGCATCAGCTAATGCGCGTATGCCCAGGCCAGAAGTGTTTTCAGATCGGAAGTCCTCGTCAATGATGACGATGGGGAAGCGGAATTTCATGGAAGTCTCCAAAAAGCTTGTTACAAGGGAGACGCCTGGGCAAGTTTGGTAACCGCTTGCGCGCCGAAAAATTCAAAGAAGCGAATTCTCTCAGATATGTGGGGGCAGATGTGAAAAAAATCGGCACTTCAGACTGAATCGTGGCAATTTCATACGCCCGTCATAAAATAAAACTGAACATCAAATGTTGCACTGCGATAAGCGTTTCTTGCTGAATATTATTCAGTATTTAATCATCACCGTGGTCGGGGGAGGTAATAAAAAAAGGACATTTTTACAATGCCCTTTTTATGATGCAGGTCGGTGAAAATTGCGCCAAGCGATTTTGTTGATTAAAACCGATAGCTCGCAGCCGAGAAAATCGTGACGGGATTTTTCTGGAAGACAAACGGGCTCTTGCCTGTGTCGCCAGTCAGGTGTTTGACCGATGCGCCGGTTGTCAGAGACCAGTTGGTGTCGATATTCCAATGCCAGCTCGCGCCAACACGGAGATCGGTCAGCCCGGCGGACGGTGTGTATTGCGTGTAGCCACTGGCGACTGATTGGGCTGCCGTAACGCCGTAATAGGATTGAACGTAGGAGGAATTGGCCCAGTTGGCGCCAAAGCTGGCCGACAATCGGTGGCGGCTGTTCAGCGAGGTCGTGGCTCTGCCGCCGACGCTGAGTTGCAGTCCGTTATGATCAACACCGGACCCATAGCGTATCGAGGAAACCAGAGAGTAGTTCTGGTTGATGGAATAGTTCAGGAATGCGCCAGGTTCGAGCGCCGTATTCACGTCGCCCAGGCCGTTCAGCTTGGCGGAGCGTGATTCGTCACGCGCTGCCTCAAGCGACATTCTTAGACCATATTGCCAGCCAGGAGCTTTAGAAAAATTGTAGCCTATGCCGTTAATGGCACTAAAAAAAGCGCCGTTTTTCCATTGAACGTCAAACATCGGGTAAGCCGCCAGTCTGCTTTCGTCCGATCCGGAATACTTGGGAATGGACAGTGCGGCGGCACCGACTGAAAAATTCACGTCTTTTGGTAAATACGGCGTCGGCACCAGTTGTACGAACTCTGCCGTTTGTGCTTGCGCAGTGCATGCTGCGACAAGGAGCACGATACTGAGTATTTTTTTCATTTCGTTCTCATTTTGCTTAAATATGTAGCCATGCCAGGCCTGCCAATGCAACGCCAATACCGGCTACGCCATATGAAGTATATTGCAACCATTTTTTCTTGGTCAGCAAGGTAATGGCTGCCAGTGAGATGGCGATCTGCACGGCAGTCATGGCTTGCGCCCAGCGGTGGTGCTGGTGCAGGGCGGCTTCGGATTCATGTTCCCAGCTCGTTGCTTCTGCTTCCAGCACTTCGGCTTTTTTCTTGATCTCTTCTTTTTCGGACTTGTAGCGACTGACGTCCGATTTATATTTTTCTATATCTGCACCGGGCAAGATCATGGCGAGTTCTGCCAGATTTTGCTTGCTCGACTTGGATTGATAGAAGTTCCATTGGTTCGATGCTTCGGTCTTTTTTATTGCAGCGTTGTTTTTGAACATGGCGGCATCGTTTTGCGTTGCGCCGCCCTGATATCCAAATAATGCGCCGACAGTGGCCATGATGGCGGTCATGACGGCGATGCGACTGGCAAAATCGTCGTTGCTGTGCGCGGCATGTTCCAATTCATGATCATGTGGTCCGTGTACGTGAAAACCGTGTCCTGACATGTCTTTTCCTAATTCTTAGTATATGTGACGAAAGCGTAATGCAAATTTTTTTGTTCTGAATAGTGTGTTTCTCTGTGCACTTCTTTCCACATGGCGACATCAATTGCCGGAAAAAATGCATCGCACGGGAATTCTGCCTGTATCTCCGTCACAATCAACTGGCTCGCCAGCGGCAGCGCTTGTCGATAAATGTCGGCACCACCTATGACAAACGCCATCTCATTGTTCAGGCTGGATCGTGCTTCTTCCAGCGAGGCGACAGCTTCGACGCCGGCATGTTGCCAGTCGCGATTGCGGGTGACAACGATGTTGCGGCGATTGGGGAGCGGGCGTCCTATCGAATCAAAGGTTTTGCGTCCCATGATGATGGTGTGACCGCTGGTTGTCCGTTTGAAATGGGCGAGGTCTTCCGGCAGATGCCAGGGCAGGGCATTGTTGATGCCGATTCCCAGTTTGCTATCGGTTGCAACGATAATCGTTAAAGATGACATGGTGATGAATTCCACTCAGTCAGACCGCTACCGGTGCTTTGATGGCCGGATGCGATTCGTAGTTCTGGATTTCGAAATCGTCAAACCGATAGTCGAATAACGACGCTGGATGACGCTTGATCAGTAGCTGCGGTGGATTGAGCGGCGTACGCGAAAGCTGTTCAGCGACTTGTTCCATATGATTGGAATACAGATGGCAATCGCCGCCAGTCCAGATGAATTCTCCGACGTCCAGTCCGGTCTGCTGCGCCACCATATGTGTGAGCAAGGCGTACGAAGCGATATTGAACGGGACGCCAAGGAAAATATCGGCGCTGCGCTGATAGAGCTGGCAGGACAATTTTCCGTCGGCGACATAAAACTGGAACAGCGCATGGCACGGCGGCAATTTCATTTGTGGAATCTCAGCCACGTTCCACGCAGAGACGATCAGTCGGCGTGAATCCGGATTGTTCTTGATCTGCTCGACAACTTGCGTGATCTGGTCGATGTGCTCACCGCCCGGCGCTGGCCAACTGCGCCATTGGGAGCCGTAAATTGGTCCCAGATCGCCATTTTCATCGGCCCACTCGTCCCAGATGGAAACGCCGTTGTCTTTCAGGTACTGGATATTGGTTGAGCCTGCAAGAAACCAGATCAGCTCGTGAATAATGGATTTCAGATGCAGTTTTTTTGTCGTGACCAGAGGGAAGCCCTGCTTCAGGTCGAAGCGCATCTGGTACCCAAATGTGGATACGGTGCCAGTCCCGGTGCGGTCCGTTTTGCGGGTGCCGTGCTCCAGCAC
>JAGWUK010000686.1 GCA_028868455.1 Burkholderiales bacterium
TTAATATCAATTACATATTTTTTTTCCATTACCTTCAATCCTCTAAATATATACCAACATTCAATTAATTTACGCCACAAATTAAAATTAACAAAGTGCCACTTTCATCAGAAATAAAATTAAACCCCCCTCTCAAATATTCAGATCTTGTTCTTAAACTACTAATACCAAAATCAATAGCACGTTGCTTTGCATCATTACGCTTACCATCATCTTGAATTGAAATTTTAAGCTTATTCTGCGACGCATCGCCGTCAATTAATTCGGCTTTAATCACAAGGTTTTGACAGTGACTGTGTTTGACGGCATTTTGCACAGCTTCTTGTACCCAGCGCATGAGGTGAAGGCGTCTGGTTGATGACGTTATGATGGTCGCGGACAAATCCTCCACCTGCCAATGGAGTTTGATATGGGCATCTGCTAAACGACCATCGATACGACGGCGGTAGGCGGCAAGCAATGTACTGACATCTTCGGCAGAGGCGCTGGCGGAATCAACAATCAATTGCATTTGCAGCAAGCAGTCTTCTACCATTTCTGCGGCTTTTATGTTTGGCGTTTTACCCATGCGCAAGGCGCGTGCACAGGTCACCAGTTCGCTGCCAAATCCGTCGTGCATATCAGCCAATAATCTAGAACGCTCTGCGGTTTGAATTTGGGTTCGCCGTGAGTCTTCCAGCAATTTAAAATTCACTTCTAATTCTTTTTGTTTGAGCGTAATCCGATTTTCTAATTCGGTATTCATCGATATCATTTGTCGATAAGCCTCTCCAAAGCGGCGAACCAACAACCAGGCGGCACTGAAAATAAAAGTCAAACTTGCATAGGATGAAAAATAGGTTGTATCAAATAATTCCACCACATTTCCAGTAATAATGAAATCCCGCAGCTCTGCAAGCACGAAAAAAATCATTGCCAGTGAAACAATTTGCAATTCCGATTCATGACTCCGCACAATCGTTTTAATGGACGTAATAATTAATACCGCCCCCATATAAACATTCATCGGCGCCCATACAGCCGTCATCAGATCGAGTGAAATAACCCCGCCAAGATATAACGCCAATAGAAGTGCCGAGAAACAAACAAAGACTGTCAAAAATAGTTCGTGTTTTTTATTTTTTTTATTTATTAATCGGAAGTAAAAAATGGTGAGTAGCAACAAAACCCAACCCATCTGGCTATGAACTAGCCAACCCCAAACCCGCCAATCCATTGGGAGTTGATACAGAACCGAATCTAGGGTTCGTATCGCCCATAGTATGGTGGCGAATCCGAGCAAGAGTAATTTGATAAAAAGTGCTTTATCTACGTTTCGTATCGCGTAGGCAAAGGCCAAAAGCACAATGCCAAACGCAAACAAAAGCACTGCGCAGTCCTCATTCGCATCGACATGCAGGTTGCTGATTTTTTGATTGACCGCAGACAATGCTTCTTCTGAGCCAATGCGCACTACACCCACCCCGCCGTTGTATTCGGGATGTGCATACATTTTTATGACGATTTCATTTTCAGGTGCTAGCCAAGCGTCTGGCAATGTTGCGTAAATAGCGTGATTCCATCCATAAGTCACTTCGCCTTTGAACTGGGCGGCAGATGAAATGCGGTGACCATTTAAATATAGTTCGGCCGCTTCACTGACACGTTTAATAAAAATGGCATTTGATTTGCTATTTAAATCGCTTCGCTTGAATTGAATTCGATAAAAACCGATACCGCTGGATTTTGGTTTTGTAACCGACCAATTGTCGGGGAGTGCTACAACCGCCCAACCCGTTGCAGGTGGCGTTACTGTCGAATTATCTGGGGAATCAGCATAGGCAAACTCGGCGGTCTTGATGACCTGTACATCAGGCATATCTGGAATGAGGAGTGCACGCTCTAATGCCCACCACCCTGCTGCGCTAGCAAGAAAGACGGCAAGCCACAACAAATGAGAACGTAATCTTTTGATCTGCAATTCAATCCTTCAACATGGCAAGCTGACGAGCTTCATACACCGGCTCACTCCGCGAATGAGTCTTTAGCTCGCCGTAATTCCTTTGAGATGCGCCTGTACCACACAGCCTTACGTTCAATAGGTGAATACAGTCAAAATAACGGACGGACGAGGGTATAAATTATGCAGCTTTTTGGGCTTTAGCGACATAATAATTATTGGCACGTCAATTTGGTGGCCACTCATGTGACAGTCTTGTGGCTCAATCTTTAAGTATGCCAAGCTGA
>JAGWUK010000043.1 GCA_028868455.1 Burkholderiales bacterium
AGGTGTCACACCCAGATAGTGCGCCACGTCGCGCAATTGTATGCGCGACGACAGTTGTGGGTACGAGGTAAGAAAAGCCTGGTAACGCTGTTCAGGTGTCATTGTCAGCAACTCCCTTTCACGCTGCTCTTTTCTGACAATATGCCATTCGAGTAATTGTCGGATCGCTTTTTGCCACGCGGGATAAATTTCCATCAGATTGCGCAATTTAGAATAATCCAGTTGCTCTATCGTGCAATCTTCGATCGCCGAAGCAAAATAATCTGTTTTCAAACCGGCGATCAACACGCTGGGGCAAGCAAAAAAATCGCCTTCGCCGATGAATGATTTTACGCGCTCCTGACCACCCTCCCCGAGATACGTCAACTTGGCAATCCCGCTACGTACGACGTACACATAGGGCTGCCATTCGCCAACCGCAAATATTTCAGCACCACGTTCGACATGACGCAACTGCAAACCGGATTCGACGATATCCCAGCCTGGCAATGCACATCCCGCGGCTCTTTCCATCAATGCCCTGGTTTGCTGCAATGGCATCAGTGCACCTTCTGACGAGCTATCACGTTTTGCAAAATACCCTGCAATGGCTGCCAGACCATTTCCATCGTCAGCTTCTGCATACAATCCTGATGCCCGAGCGGGCATTCGCGCTGGCGGCAAGGCGCGCAAGTCAAGCGGAGCGACAACGAATGGGCCACGTCAGAAAACGGCGGAGCATGATCGGGATCGGTCGGGCCATAGAGCGCAATAACAGGACGATTCAGCGCCGAAGCAATATGCAATAAACCCGAATCATTGCTGACCACGGCGGCAGCGCCGGCAATTAAGGCAATCGCCTGATGCAGCGAGGTCTTGCCAGCTAACTGATACACCTGTGCACACTGCGTGTTGATTGCTTCGCAAACGTCATGATCTTTAGGAGAACCCAGCAAAACGATTTGCGCATTCGGATGCGCTGCCATGATCGTCGCGGCTAACTGCGCAAAATGTTCCGTCGGCCAGCGTTTGGCATTGCCAAATTCGGCGCCGGGGGCAAAAACGACCAAGGGCTGACTTGGCGACAAACCCAACTCAACAAACACGGCATGAATCGTCTGTTCTTGTAATTTCAACGCGGGGCGCGGGCAATTTGTTGGCGCTGTCGGTGACGGCGCATACGCCAGCGCAGCATAAAACGGCACCATCGCCCTGGGTGCCACGGGATCATCAAAATGCATCTGATTGATCAGCCCATAACGGCTTTCACCTTTATACCCGATACGTCGTTTAATACCTGCCATCCACGGTAACAAAGCAAATTTCAAGGTATTGGGCAAGACATAGGCTGCTGCGTAATTATTCTGCCGAAGCAATCTGGCAAACCGCCAGCGTTCGCGCAATTGCAAAGCACCGTGCTTGAATGGAGTCTCCAGCACCGTATCGACTTCATCCATGGCCCGCAATACCGGCGCGACCCAGGCGGCGGCCAATACGTCAATTGCCATTTCAGGATGTTGCTGTTTCAGTGTCGCCAGCAAGGGTTGCGCCATCACGGCATCGCCTATCCAATTCGGCGCAATGATCAGCAGACGTTGCGGCACAGTCGTACTGCCCATGCTCATCGCGGAATGCGCCCCATCAGGAAAAATTCATCATTCGGGCGCATGGAAATCACATTGGCCATACGATTCGACAATCCAAAAAATGCGGTGATCGCCGCGATATCCCAGATATCTTCATCGTCGAAACCGTGACCGTGCAGCGTTACATAATCGGCGTCACTAATCTGTTGCGAATTCAGGCAGACCTTGATGGCAAAATCCAGCATGGCACTCTGGCGCTGTGTGATGTCTGCTTTCAGGTGGTTAACCGCGACCTGATCCGCAAGCAATGCGTTTTTTGAATAGATACGCAAAATCGCCCCATGCGCGACAACGCAGTACAGACAATTATTTTTTGCGCTGGTCGCTGTCACAATCATCTCGCGGTCGGCCTTGCTGAGGCTGCCCGTGGTTTTCAGCATCAACGCATCGTGGTAAGCAAAAAAAGCGCGGAACTCGTCCGGTCGGTGTGCCAAAGTCAAAAAGACATTCGGCACGAATCCGGCTTTTTCCTGAACGGCCAGTATCGTCGTGCGGATATCTTCCGGCAGGTCTTTCAGTTCAGGTACAGGAAAGCGTGAGATGGGATGTGACATGGGAACTCCTTTTGATGTGTCGTTTCAGATTGCGCGGTTCGCGCAATCTGACAATGCGTCATACGTATTATTTTGCCATTATTCACGTAAGCTGGACAGGCACACCGGATGATCTGATTGGCTGACTGTCAGGCAGCAAATTGCAAACGATGCAGATTGGCATACACGCCATCATGTGCCAGCAACTCGGCATGTGTGCCGACTTCCATGATACGGCCATCGACCAGCACCACGATTCTGCTGGCGCGCTCGATCGTCGATAAACGATGCGCAATCACCAGCGTGGTTCTGCCCTGCATCAATTCATCCAGCGCTTCCTGCACAGCGCGTTCCGATTCACTATCGAGCGCGGATGTCGCTTCGTCCAGTATCAGAATCGGCGCATTTTTGTAGATCGCCCTGGCAATGGCGAGGCGTTGCCGTTGCCCACCCGACAAACGCATACCGTTGTCGCCGATCAAGGTGTTCAGCCCATCCGGCAAATCGCGCACTACGTCGTTCAGATGCGCTGCCTTGACAGCAGCGGCAACACGTGCCGCATCCGGCGCAGCATCGCCGTAAGCGATATTGGACGCGATCGTGTCATCGAACAGCACAACGTTCTGACTGACCATGGCGATTTGCTGACGCAGACTGGCCAGCGAAATATCCTGCAATGAACGTCCATCCAGCAAAATATCGCCAGAATCCGGCGTATAGAATCGCGGCACCAGATTCACCAGTGACGTTTTTCCGCCGCCGGACATCCCGACCAGAGCAATCGTTTCGCCGGCTTGTATACGCAAATTGATATCGCTGAGCGCTTCCTGCTCTTTCCCGGGATAGGTAAAACTGGTATTGACGAATTCCAGCTGACCAACGGCGCGGCCCGATAAATCCTGGCCGCTGTCGTGTTCTGCTTCAGTATCGATCATGGCAAATACCGATTCCGAAGCGGCCAAACCACGCTGCATCGGACCGTTCAGATCGGCAAGTCGTTTCAGTGGCGTCAATAACATCATCATCGCGGTAATGAATTTGACGAAATCGCCCACGGTGGTCGTGTCTTGTTTGGCCTGCGCGACCGCTAGCATAATCACAATCGCAACAGCGCACGCGGCAAGAATCTGCGTTACCGGCGTCGTCGAAGCCACAGCCACCGTGGTTTTCATGGAATAGCCGCGCAGCTTTTCATTCTTTTCGTCAAAACGTTTTTGCTCATAGTGCTGTCCGCCGAAAATACGGATCACCTGATGCGCCCTGGTCGTTTCTTCGATCACTTGCGTCAATTCGCCATTGACTTCGAGCTGGTTCTGATTGAGTTTGCGCAGGCGCTTGCTGACACCGCGCACCAGCGCCGCCATCGCGGGGATCAACACCACCGTGACCAGTGTCAGCTTCCAGTTCACCCACAGCAAATAGGCGAGCAACACGATGACCGTCAACGAATCCCGGAACAAGGTCGTGATCGAAACCTTGACCATTTCGACGATCTGTTGCGCCTCAAACATGATGGTATTGATGATGCGTCCACTCGATTCTGAATGATAAAAGCGAACCGGGACGCTCAGAATCCGGGCAAAGATTTGTGCCCGCAAATCATTCAACATTTTGGTGGACACCCAGCTCATCAGGTAGCTGGTGGTAAATGTGCAAAACCCCCGCATGATGAAAATACCGATAATCGCCACCGGCACTTTCCATAAAGGCAAATTCGTATGTTCGCCTTTGAAACCGTGATCCAGCAAATAACCGAAGACATGCGGAAACATGATTTCCGTCAACGCTGTGCCAAACATGGTGATCAACGTCAGCAACAGGCGCTGGCGATATGGGCGGATTGACTCCCATATGCGTTTAAAAGTAGCCAGAGTAATCTTGTTCATTTATTCCAATTTCGATGTCGCTTTATCCATGCGGCTTTCAGGCCATTTTCATGCCAGAAGGCGCATCAATAAAGGGGTCTTTGTTTTGACATTAAAAATAATTATCGTCTACCGTGTCATCAGGCTGCGCAGTTGCGCGTCCGTATGCACCGGGCTATTCGTCACCGTACCAAACCCTTGCAGCAATGTCATTCTGGCGGCATCACGCTTTCTGGCCTGCGAACACCTGCCAGTGGCACTGCCAGCAAAATCATGAATGCCATGCCAAATACGCCGTCGCGCAAAATCGCATTGAACATGCCGCCCACCATCATTGCCACAGTGAGCATGGCAAGCAACATCGCGCGCTCACGTTGCTCTTGTTTGGCCGCATTCACCATCCTGCGTGCCGTCCAGAACTGCGTTCCCCAGATGAATAACAAAGCCAGCAAACCCGGTACGCCAAGCTCTGTCAGGTAAAGCAAATAATCATTGTGCGGCGTCGTCATGGTGGCACTGACCAGACCTTGTGCACGCTGGCGATACAACATCATCCAGCTCGCGATGCCGTGCCCGGTCCACGGTTTTTCCGCAATGATTTCGCCGGTCAGCTTATAGATTTCGAGGCGCATACCGTCGTCGCTGATTTTGCGGCCCGCAGAAAAATCACGCAGCTGATGAATGGTACACAGCGTTCTTAATTGAAAAATCGCCCACGGACCGGCTTGCACCAGACGCACTTCACAGGTTGCCGGCTCCGGCAAACTCAATGCGTACTTCCATCCGCCCGCCAGTGCTGCCAGCAAGACGAACGGCACGACCAAGCTGCGCCACGACCATGAAAAATTCCTCACCAGCATCAGCGCGCACAACAACAGGAAAAGCAAACTCGCCGTCCTGGTTTTCGCCAGTAAAAAAAGCGCCGCCACAATATACAAGAGCAAGAGACTGCGCAAGATGCGGTAATCGCGGCGTAAACGCATTTCATGCAGCATCCAGCCAGCAGCCACCGCCAGCAAAATGCCCAGCAAGATGGATTTATTACCTTCATAAATCACATAACTGCGAAACAAAGTATTGGCAGGTAACAGATGGAAATAATTCGCAACAAACAATGTCGACGCCATAACCGCGCCGAAGAAAAACACTTTCACCGCACGGCCTTGCCATTCACCGCTGCGCACAGTCAAAAACGGAAAGAGAAACAAATACGTCTGGTAATGCCAGAACCCCGGCCAGAATTCTTTACGAATTTCTTCCGGATGCGCCTGCGTCAATGCCACAACCAGGCTCACCGCACTCAGCACAGACACCGGCAACAATAACGGACTGCTTCGCACGGCTTTCCACTTTCCCGCAAAATCGGCGGACAGCAAGCAACTGATATAAAAAAGCAGCACGCCGCCATACATCACACCGACCGGAAAAAATAAGGTCAGCGGCAAATAACTCAGTATTTGCTGCGGCAAAGTCTGGCGCCAGTTCTGCGCAGACAAGGCCGCGTTATTCCCGACGGCAGCATACGTAGCATTTGTCATGGCTTCAGGTGTATTCAATTTCCACGTTTTTCGGCGATAACCATTCTCCCAGACGCAGGCGCAGATTGTCGTCAGGATTCACCCGCCATTGATCCGACAGATACAGCTCCGCGCAGGCGTCGGTGTTCTGATAGCGCACCAGCACCGGACAACCATCAGCGTTCAAATGTGGCTTCAGCAATTCATGTAATTTCTTCGTATCGGCCTGCGCATTCAGGCGTATGCACAAGCCCTGCGAAAACTGCACGCGCGCACGACCGATATCCATGACTTTTTCGGCAGAAATCCGTAAGCCGCCCGAGAAGCGGTCTTCCGACACCTTGCCAAGTACGGCAAGAAATTCGTCTTCCTTGAACAGGCTCTTGAATTCATCGGCGACTTCGCTATACACAGTCACTTCCACGGTGGCCGTACCGTCATCCAGGGTCACGATCAGGATTTTCCCGCGCTGCGTCATCTGCGTACGGACACCGGCAATCACACCGCCGATCAGGCGCAGATCGCGGGACGGTTCCAGCTTCAACAAGGTCGTCTTGATGAACTTGCGAACTTCCGGCGCGTAGGCATCGAACAAATGGCCAGACAAATAAAATCCTAGCGCCGCTTTTTCTTCCATCAGTCTTTGCTTGTCTGACCAGTGCGGTACAACGATGTATTCCGGCGGCGGAATCATGTCTTCATCGTCACCAAACAGGCTGACCTGATTCGCCGCGGCTTCGGCCTGCTCGGCCGCCTCCAGCGCAAAATTCACGGTCGCCAGCAAGATCGCCCTGTCCTTGCCAAGGCTATCCATCGCACCAGCGCGTATCAAGGATTCGATTGTGCGGCGATTGACCTGACGTTTATCGACGCGCTTGCAGAAATCGAACAAGTCTTTGAACGGCCCGTCCGCTTTACGCGCAGCGACGATATTTTCAATCGCATTTTGCCCGGAGCCTTTGACGGCGCCCAGACCATAGCGTATCTGCGTTGATTTCTTGCCAGCCTCGCCGACCGGCATAAAACGGTAGTCGGATTGATTGATATCGGGTGGCAGCATTTTCAGCTTGCAGACATCAATCGCATCTTCAACCAGAATTTTGACTTTATCCGTATCATCCATCGCCAGCGACATATTGGCTGCCATGAACGCGGCCGGATGATGCGCTTTCAGATAAGCGGTGTGATACGACAGCAAGGCGTATGCAGCGGCATGTGATTTATTAAAACCGTAGCCCGCGAATTTTTCCATCAAGTCGAAAATCTCGTCGGCCTTTTCCTGCGGCAAACCGTCTTTCGCCGCACCATCGCGGAAAATCTGCCTGTGCTCGGCCATCTCTTCGGCTTTTTTCTTACCCATCGCACGACGCAACAAATCCGCGCCGCCAAGTGAATAGCCACCGACCACCTGCGCCATCTGCATCACCTGCTCCTGATACACCATGATGCCGTAGGTTTCCGACAAAATGCCTTCGGTACGCGGATCGGGATAATCGAATTTTTCGCCATGCTTACGCTTGCAGAAATCCGGGATCAGATCCATAGGACCCGGACGGTACAGGGCCACCAGCGCAATAATGTCTTCAAAACGATCGGGACGCGCATCTTTCAGCATGCCTTGCATGCCGCGACTTTCCAGCTGGAACACAGCGACAGTTTTCGCCTTGGTCAGTAAATCGTAAGACGCACGATCATCGAGCGGCAACTTGGCCAGATCGAAATCTTCCATCGCCGGATCAAGCATTTTGATATACCGTACAGCGCGGTCAAGAATCGTTAAAGTCGTCAAACCCAAAAAGTCGAACTTGACCAGGCCAACGGCTTCCACATCGTCTTTATCGTATTGCGACACCACGCCGGAATCGCCGCCCTGCGTATACAGCGGGCAAAAATCGGTCAGCTTACCTGGAGCGATCAACACACCACCGGCATGCATACCGATGTTGCGCGTGATACCTTCGACTTGTTGCGCCAGATCGAGCAGGGTTTTGACTTCTTCTTCGTTTTCCTGACGTTCAGCCAGCAAGGGTTCTTCCACAATCGCCTCGGCGATCGTGACCTGCTTGCCCGGTTTGAATGGGATCAGTTTCGATACGCCGTCGCAAAACATATAACCGAAATCGAGCACACGCCCGACGTCGCGAATCGCGCCCTTGGCCGCCATCGTTCCAAAAGTGGCAATCTGCGACACGGCATCCTTGCCGTAGCGGTCTTTCACATACTGGATAACGCGGTCGCGCCCTTCCTGACAAAAGTCAATATCGAAGTCGGGCATCGAAACGCGTTCAGGATTCAGAAAACGTTCGAACAGCAGGTTGTATTGCAAAGGATCGAGATCGGTAATCAGCAATGAATACGCAACCAGAGAACCCGCACCGGAACCACGTCCCGGCCCGACTGGCACACCGTTGTTCTTCGCCCATTGAATGAAGTCCGCCACAATCAGGAAGTAGCCGGGAAAACCCATTTTAATAATCGTGTCGGTTTCAAACTTCAGCCGCGCCTCGTAACGGGCGCGTTCTTTTTCGCGTTTCTCTTCATTCGGAAACAGATGTTGCAGACGGAATTCCAGCCCGCGCGTCGCTTCAAATATCAAAAAGTCATTGAGCGTCATCCCGTCGGGCGTCGGAAAATCCGGCAACTTCGGCTTACCCAGTTCCAGCGTCAGATTACAACGCTTGGCGATCTCGACAGAGTTCCGCAATGCGCCAGGCATATCGGCGAACAGCGCCTGCATTTCCGCCTGTGTTTTAAAGCATTGCTGATCATTGAAACGACGCACACGACGACCATTGGCCAGCATATCGCCTTCGGCAATACAGACGCGCGCTTCGTGCGCAGTGAAATCTTCTTTATTAATAAATTGCACAGGATGCGTCGCCACCACCGGCAATTTCAATTTATTTGCCAGCACCACCGCCTGACGAATATGGTTTTCCATATTGGCCTGACCGGCGCGCTGAATTTCGATATAAAAATGATCCGGAAAAATACTTTCCCAACGTCGCGCATTGCGCTCAGCCAGCTCCAGATTGCCATGATCGATGGCCACGCCTACGTCCCCGAAATACGCGCCCGACAAGGCAATCAGGCCGCCGCCTTCGCCTTGTTCATGCAATTGCTGCAACCATTCATAACGAATTTCGGCGCGTCCGCGATGCTGATTGGTCAGCCATGCCTGTGCCAGCAATTCACAGAGTTGCAGATAGCCTTTGCGGTTCTTGACCAGCAACATCAGGCGCGACGGCTTATCGCGATCTGCGTCGTTGGTGATCCAGGTATCGCAGCCAGCAATCGGCTTCAAGCCTTTGCCGCGCGCCGCCTTATAGAACTTCACCATGGCAAACAGATTTGCCAGGTCAGTGATCGCCAGCGCCGGCTGCTTGTCTTTGATCGCCGCCTTGATCACGTCGTCGATGCGCACCAGACCATCCACGATCGAATACTCGGAGTGGACGCGCAAGTGAATAAAATGTGGATCTTTTGGCAATGCAGCGTCGGCTGTCTCGGTGCCGCTCGCTGGAGAAATGGTTAATTCAGTAGTCATCCCGCTATTTTACCGCGTTGCCTGTCAATTCTTTAGCGGCTTTAACATTTGCGAAAGAAAGCCGTAAAGACAAATACTGGCAGAACTGTGGCATCCGGCCTGCATCGCATTGCATATCACCGGAAAAGCAACATGACCAATAATCCATAGGACTTACGCAAAACTGTTCCAGCAAGGCATGGCGACGAAGGAAGTACACATCGTACAACCAGGAGCTATAACGCCGCTGCGGCGGTTTTGCGTAAGTACCAATACAACAACTATTTGCCATATTGAAAATTGAGCTAAGACTCACTAAGCAAATTTCGGACAAAAGCAAGGCATTCTGTGCATTTGCGCGGCATAAGTTGCACCAGCACTACATGTGGCTTTGTCAGCTTGTGTTACGCTTTGATCGACAATCTCGGCTTCAGAGGAAAGTATTTTGGCGTTGGCTAATTTAAATAAAACTTCGGTCCATCCTGAAAAAAAATTTGCTTTCACATGCTGTACATTGGTTCTGTCCATCATGGCGGGCAATGTCATGGCGGGCAATGTCATGGCGGACAATCCTGCGGGCGTGGAAGAAGCTATTTTTCTGGAAGACATTCCCGTCGTCCTGACCGCATCGCGGCTTTCGCAGCCAATTAACGAAGCTCCGGTCGCAGTCACGGTTATTGACCGACAAATGATCAGGGACTCTGGTGCCTGGGATTTATCCGAGGTATTTCGTTTAGTGCCGGGCATGTATGTCGCCTACCATGCCGATCCTTATTTTTCTGCTGACAGCACGGTCGCCTATCACGGCATGGTCACCACAACCACATCCGATCGCATGCAGGTCTTGATTGATGGCCGCTCGGTCTATTCCGGGCTGTTCGGTGGCGTTAACTGGAATGATTTACCCATCGTGCTCGACGACATAGAGCGCATCGAAGTCATACGCGGCCCCGATTCGGCAAGCTATGGGGCCAATTCTTATCTGGGCGTGATCAATGTCATCACGCGACATTCGGCCGAGACACGTGGCGCGTCGTTTTCGGCCGCTGCCGGCAACAGCCGTTCCGAAGGTATTTTTCGCTACGCTGGAAAAAGCGGCGATCTCAGCTACCGATTAACCGCCAGCGTCCGCAATGATCAGGGTGAGGATGATGCGATTCATCATCCGACATCGCAGTTCACATTCTGGACAGTAAATAAATACGATAACAAGAGCATACAAATTTTCAACCTGCGCGCGGATTACCAGATCAACGCTACCGACACACTGGAATTCCAGTCTGGCTATAACGGTGGTGCGCGGCAAGTCGGTGAATTTGACAATGTCTCGGCGCTAACCAGACAGGCCAGCAATTATTTCACGATGCTGCACTGGCGACGCGCACTGGCAGCAGGCGGCGAGTTGTCGGTGCAGGCGTTTCAGACAGAAGAAAGGGTCAATGCTGCGCTGCTTGACTCTGACGGCATCAGTAATGGGGATGCCAGTTTCAAGCGCTACGATCTGGAAGTACAACATACCTTTTCACCATTTGAAAACGGCCGGCTGGTCTGGGGCGGCAGCGTGCGCTACGACACGACATATGCGCCCTACTATCTGGGCGTCGGCGACAATCAGTACCTGTTCGGCGATTTTCCATTTCATTTAAAGCGCCTGTTCGGCAATATCGAATGGCATGCACGCCCTGATCTGGTCTTCAATGCCGGCGGCATGCTGGAAGACAATAGCTACACAGGCAAAGATTTCACACCGCGCGTCGCAATCAACTGGCATGTCACGCCGGATCACACTTTGCGTTTTAGTCACTCAAAGGCCACCCGCTCGCCTTCAGTGTATGAAAAAGTGTATGAGGGTTACTGGCGCGGTGCCGATTTTTATCCTGACTTACCGATTCTGCAACCAGAACGTGTGGAGTCGAGCGAAATTGGCTATCTCGGCAAATTCGGCAAAACAGACGTTGACTTCCGCATCTTCCACGACAATTACTCGAATCTGATCGATGTCAGAAACAGCAATTCCGCCCGAAACGGCAATCTCAATGCGGGCAATGCGCGCATGCGCGGCTACGAATTGCAAATCAAAGCTGCACTCGGCAGCAATACGCACCTGATTTACGGCCTGTCAGGAGGCAATGTCAAAAGCGATGATGTCAACGGCGTGATCTATAGCGACTCTTTACCGAAATACAATCACAGCCTGATGCTCAGTCATCGCTTCAACGACCACTGGAACGGCAGCCTGGTTGCCTACCAAATTGCAGAAACCAAGTTTAACGCCACCGATT
>JAGWUK010000044.1 GCA_028868455.1 Burkholderiales bacterium
CGGCGCAGCATGTCGAAGAAGAATTTCCGGAAGAGTTGCAAGCGGGTGGTCTGATCGCAGCCGTGCTCGATGGCGGACAAAGCGAAGTCGGCATCGAATCGACGATACTCGATCTGAGCCGTCTGGAAACCCACGGGCCCGTCTTGCTGCGTCCAGGCCATATCACCGCCAACCAGATCAGCGATGTACTCGGCATGCCGCTGTCCAGTCCGGACGCCACAGCACCACGCGCCTCCGGCACGCTGGACGCGCACTATGCGCCGCTGACGCCCGTGGTGCTGGTCAACGGTGACGAACTTGATACGATCGTACGTCAGTTGCAGGGCAGAGCCAGAAAAATTGCCTTGATGAGTTATCAGGCCCATCCTTCCATTCACATGCAAGCCTGGCGACAATTACCGGATGATCCAGTCGGTTATGCGCATGACTTGTATGCTGGCTTGCGCGAACTCGATCATGCCCATGCCGACCTGATTCTGGTCGAAGCGCTGCCGCAAGGAAAGAACTGGCAAGGCGTCAATGATCGTCTGCGCCGCGCCGCATTTGATTCGCGTGGCATTTTACAAAAAATGTTGACGGCTTAAAACCGCTGCGCACCAGCACTGTTCTTGGTGTTGATGACTTAAAAAAAACAGCCAGTGTCATTGCACTGGCTGTTTTTTTTGAGCAGCGTGTTGGCCGCCTAGGTGGTTGCCGGGCTATCGTTTCTGACCGCTTCCAGAAAATCCCGACCCCAGCGCGCCAGATCGTAATGCGAGACGATTTCAAACAGACCGCGCTGACGTCCTTCGCGCTCTTCCACCGTCATCGACAAGGCCAGCTTCAATGTATTGACGAGATCGACGGGGTCATGCGGATTGGTCAGCAGCGCGCCTTTCAATTCTGCCGCAGCACCGGCAAATTCCGACAAGACCAGCACGCCGTTGCCGCCGTGTACTCCTTGCGCTGCGATGAATTCCTTGGCGACCAGGTTCAGTCCATCGCGCAATGGCGTAATCCACATCACGTCAGCGGCGGCATAATGCGCCACGACTTCCTCGAATGGCAATGCGCGTGCAAAGAAGCGCACCGGCGTCCATTCCAGACGTGAAAAACGGCCGTTGATACGCCCCACGGCCTGATCGATCTGCGTTTGCAAAGAACGGTAAATCGTCATTTCCTTGGCGGCCGGCACACAGACCATCAATAGCGTCACGTTGCCGTGCAAGTCGCTTTCCTGTTCCAGTAAATTTTCAAATGCCAGCAGCTTTTCCAGAATACCTTTGCCGTAATCCAGTCTTTCTATCGACAACACCAGTTTGCGATCGCCAATTTCGGCGCGGATGTTGGCAATATT
This sequence comes from Burkholderiales bacterium, assembly GCA_028868455.1. Classification (GTDB taxonomy): domain Bacteria; phylum Pseudomonadota; class Gammaproteobacteria; order Burkholderiales; family Burkholderiaceae_D; genus Undibacterium. The sequence continues at coordinate 1,337 of JAGWUK010000044.1, forward strand.
TTCCAGCACTTGTGGCGACTCCAGACATTCACGGATGCGGCCGACTTCCGTGCCGATAGGATGTGCCCCCAGGCGCACGCGCCGTTCACCCAGCTGCAATTCGGACACCATGGTTTCCACGCCGACGGCGCAACCGAAGGTCAGAAAGCGTGGTGCGCAGGATGTGCGCGACACCACTTTGATCGGTATTGAACTGCGCACCGTATCGACAAAATTTTCGACATGGCGCGGAATATGAAAACCGATGTAATCGCAGGCCAGCAAGCTGCCGAGTATCTCGCGTCGCCATGGAATGATGTTGAAAATATCACCCGCCGGAAAATGCGTGTGATGAAAAAAAGCGATCTTCAGATCAGGACGCAGTTCCCGCAAAGTCGATGGCACCATCCACAGATTGTAGTCGTGCAGCCAGACGACGGCGCCCGGTGCCGCTTCGGCGGCGGTCGCTTCGGCGAAGCGGCGGTTGATTTGCTTAAAGACCTGCCAGTCGTCTTCATTGAAGCGCGCACGTTCCCAGAAAGTGTTGATGACAGGCCAGAAGGCTTCCTTGGAAAAACGCTTGTAAAACACATCGACTTCGGGTTTGCTCAGCGGTACGCGTGCTGCCAGCAAATGCGGATAGCGCTCTGCATCCACTTCGGTATGAACTTCAAATGCAGCATTTTTCCTGTCTTGCACACTCCATGCGACCCAGGAACCGGGATGGCCGTCACCGAAAAAACTCAGCAGGCTGGGGATGATGCCGTTCGGCGAGCTATGCGACCTGCGCACGCGCTGACCGTCGACGAGCACTTCTTCGTACGGCAGGCGGTGATACACCATGACCAGCTCGGCTTTGCCGCTTTCGCGTATGGCTGGCGTATAGCGCCGGATTTGTTTGGGATCGAGAAGATCGAAATGCCGTATGGCTTCCAGAATGCCGCCACAACCGGCTTTGTCTGCATGCAAGACATTGGTGCGACCGGAAGTCGCCTGCAGCAACGCGGGTTCGGATTCTCCAACGCAGACGCCGGGAAAACCGGCTTCATACATTGACAAGTCATTCATCGTATCGCCCGCCACCAGCACGCGCTGCTGGTCAATACCGAGGTGCGCGATCAGCGCGCTTAAGGTGCTGCCTTTATCGGTTTTCCTGGGCAAAATATCGAGATAGCGATCGACGGAGTACAAGACTTCACACCCGAGTTGATCGGCTTCCTGTTCGATTTCGGCGCGCAAGGCGTGCAGCAGTTCCGGATCGCAATAATACGAGCAGCGTCGTTGTTGTGGCACGTCTTGTCGCACCAGTCCGGTAAATCGGGACATCGCAGCCACGACCGCCTGTTCGCCGGGCCAGCGTGCCTCAATGTCGGCTTGCAGCGGTTGCATGGGTTGCATTGTGGAGACGCGTAAAACCGTCGCACCGACGTCGCAAATAACATAGTCGGGATTCGGCAGGGCGGGGTCGGACAACAGGGGTAAAACGGCCTCCAGTCCGCGACCTGTGACCCAGGCCAGATTGATTTCAGGATGTGCTTCGACCATGCGATATAGCTGCTTGCGCATGTTCATGTGACCAGCCAAAAAAGTGCCGTCTAAATCAGTCGCCAGTAACAAGGCCAGGTCTGGCGTTGTTGCGTGACGTTCGGGAGAAAGTATCATCGTAGTGACTCGCTTCGATGCGTAAGCGGAAAAACTCATCTGGTGAGCTGGCAGTTTGGTACCGAAGGCGGAAAAATCCATCCGCTGCGGCCTCCAATAACTCGGACAAAACTTTGGCAAAATTGAACCGGTCAGGCCTGATGTCAAAAGCACTATGGTGAGTACTGACAGAGCATGAAAAAGTGACAGCGCAACCGGGAAATTTGAGTAAGTTCTATCAGATAGGCTTGCTCGCTTACTTGGTGTTTCTGGAATTTCTGGACGTAGGCCCAGGGCGAAAACGAAGGGTAGAAAATGAACAGAAGAGCCCGTAGTATCGGCCACACTGATCCCGAAGTCAAATTTGAATATTAAATTGACATCAGTTTAGCCCGCTGAAAGTACGTGCATCTGACCGGAAGTGCACCGGTTTTTGAGGTGTGGGGCGATGGCGGAATGCCCATCAATGCGAGGCTTCAGCTGGCGCTGACCAGCGCCCTGCGTTGCGTCTGTCAGCGGAAAGTGGAGGGGACAAACTGTCCAGCGTGATACACCAGCGGCGCTTGCGGATTGAATTCGCAATGCTCGACTTCGCCAACGAAAATCACATGATCGCCCTCTGGATAGCGGCTACGATTGTGGCATTCAAACCAGGCAGAAACGCCCTTCAATACAGGATGACCTGTGCGCGACAATGTGAATTCCACGCCTTCAAAGCGGTCTTTTTTACGGCTGGCAAATTGCTCGGCCAGCCAGGCCTGTTCTGCCGACAATACGTTGACAACGTAATGTGAATTGCCGCTGAACACCGGCATGCTATTGGCCGCATTGCCCAGACTCCAGAGTATCAGCGGCGGCTCCAGCGAAACCGAATTGAAAGAACTGGCCGTCAGCCCCAGAAACGTGTCGTCGGCAAGGCGCGTCGTGATCACCGTGACGCCAGTCGCAAATTGCGACAAGGCATGGCGGAAATGGCGGGAGTCAAAGTCGCGTTTTTCGGAGCGGGGAGAGCGGGTGTGCATCAGGATTCCATGATTCTATTTCTGCCATTATCCCAGATTTCGCGTTTCCCGATGCGCCGTAAAACGCTCGCGCCAGCCATGTTGTACCGAAATGCATGTCAGTCGCCGATGTTGTCGCGACGTTGCGTAGCGGCAAATTGCCGGCCCTTGTCGAATCTTGGCAATATCGGTGAAGACGAGCGGAAAACAGCCGCGCCCGGATTTGACTTCTGCGTGGTGTACGTAACTATGTTGTCAGTTTATTCATGCTGATACAGTACCCTGCCTGTGTTAAACTTGCGCCCTTGTCAGATCGTGTATCTGATATTTAAGTGATTGATTTTTTTGATTTTATTGCTTCAGGTGAGGATCTATGTCCATGCTTCGCATCTTGCGCCAGGTGTCTGTGCTCATCACGCTGGCCGTGCTGACGGTATCCGCGTTGGCAGCAGGAATTAATGAACGCAGTTTTCCGCCGAATACCAAGCGTGGCGTCCTGAATGGCGCTGCCTATCCGGATGTTGTGATCGACGGCAAAATCAGGCAAACACTGCCAAACACGCGCGTCTACAATGAAGAGAACCTGATCGTCATGCCCAATCAGCTGACCGGCAACTACATCGTGATCAATTACTTCGAAAACGACTTTGGCGAAGTAGAAAAAATCTGGATATTAACCACAGCGGAAATCGCCAAAACTTTACCCAAAGCAGAGGTCTGGACGCCGATTCCTTTCAAAAACCCGACCCTGAACTGATTTGTTGTTAGCAAGAATGATTATGCAAAAAAAAGTATTTATTAAGACCTTCGGCTGCCAGATGAACGAGTATGACTCCGACAAAATGGCGGATGTCCTCAACGTCGCCGATGGTCTGGTCAAAACCGATACACCGGAAGATGCCGACGTGATTCTGCTGAACACGTGCAGTGTGCGCGAAAAGGCATCGGAAAAAGTATTTTCCGATCTCGGACGTCTGCGCGAATTGAAACGGAAAAATCCGGATTTGCTGATCGGTGTTGGCGGTTGTGTCGCATCACAGGAAGGTGACGCCATTATCAAGCGCGCGCCATATGTCGACGTCGTGTTTGGCCCGCAGACTTTGCATCGCTTGCCGCAATTGCTGGATGCCCGGCGTTCGTCCGGGCGTTCGCAAGTCGACATCAGTTTTCCGGAAATTGAAAAATTTGATCATCTGCCACCAGCAAAAATCGACGGTGCCACGGCTTTCGTTTCCATCATGGAAGGGTGTAGCAAATATTGCAGTTATTGCGTGGTGCCTTATACGCGAGGCGAAGAAGTGTCGCGCCGCTTTGACGATGTGCTGGCAGAAGTCGCCGGCCTGGCGGAGCAGGGCGTCAAGGAAATCACTTTGCTGGGGCAGAATGTGAACGCCTATCGTGGTGTCATGGAAGATGGCGAAATCGCAGACTTCGCCCTGCTGATCGAATATATTGCTGAGTTCCCGCAGATTGAACGTATCCGTTTTGTCACCAGTCATCCAAAGGAATTTACCCAGCGTCTGATCGATTGCTACGCCAAAGTGCCGAAACTGGTGAACCACTTGTATCTGCCTGCGCAACACGGATCGGACAGAATTTTGTCTGCGATGAAGCGCGGTTATACAGCGATCGAATACAAATCCGTATTGCGTCGTTTAAAACAGGTGCGCCCGGATATCTGTGTGTCATCTGATTTTATCGTCGGCTTCCCCGGTGAAACCGATGAAGATTTCAATGCACTCATGAAGTTGATTGACGACGTCGGTTTCGACAACAGTTTCAGTTTCATCTTCAGCCCGCGTCCTGGCACGCCAGCCGCCAATCTGGCCGACGACACGCCGCAGGAATTGAAACTGCGCCGTTTGCAATTTTTGCAGTCGGTCATTGACGCGAACACCAAAAAAATCAGCAACGCCATGATAGGCAGCGTGCAGCGTATTCTGGTCGAAGGGCCATCGGTGAAAGACGCCAATGAGTTGCAGGGACGCACCGAAAATAATCGCGTGGTCAATTTCGCCGGGCCGAAAGAACTGATCGGAACGCTGGTCGATACACGCATTACCGAATCCTATAATTATTCCCTGCGCGGCGAATTAATCGAAGAAACAGTGGCAGCATAATGGCGAAAAATCCCGTGCCGGTTGCGCACTTCATTCCCCAGCCTCTGGATAATCACAGGCTGGCCAATTTATGTGGTCCTCTGGACGAAAATCTGCGTCAGATTTCGGCGGCGCTGGATGTGACGATTTTCCGTCGCGGTGAAAAATTCATCATCAGCGGCACGCAGGCGGAACGGGCTCAGCTTATGCTGGAGCAGTTTTACGAGCGCGCCAAGAAAGTCATCTCTATCGATGAGATCCAACTGGCGTTGGTTGAGCAAAGAGCTAATGCGGCGGCTTCCAAACCTGTCGCCAGCACAAAGCCAGATATCATTGCTGCGATTGCCGACGAAGAAGAGGAAATTGAAAGCCCGATTCTGAAAACCCGTCGTAGCGACTTGCGTGGCCGCACGCCGCATCAGAATCGCTATCTGAAAGCCATTCTGGAAAATGACATTACGTTTGGAATTGGGCCGGCAGGGACGGGCAAGACCTATCTGGCTGTCGCCTGCGCGGTCGATGCGCTGGAGCGCGATGCCGTTAAACGCATCGTCTTGACGCGACCCGCAGTGGAAGCCGGCGAGCGTCTGGGTTTTTTGCCTGGCGACCTCGCACAAAAAGTGGATCCCTATCTGCGCCCTTTGTACGATGCCCTGTACGACTTGCTGGGATTCGACCGTACGCAGAAATTGTTTGAAAAGCAGGCGATAGAAATTGCGCCGCTGGCGTACATGCGCGGACGGACATTGAATCATGCTTTTATCATTCTCGACGAAGCGCAAAATACCACGCCGGAACAAATGAAAATGCTGCTGACACGCATTGGTTTTGGCAGCAAAGCCGTGATTACCGGCGATACGACGCAAGTTGATTTGCAGCGTGGACAAAAAAGCGGCCTGATCGATGCGTGCCAGATTTTGAGCGATGTGCGTGGCATCGCCTTTACGCAATTTACCAGTACCGATGTGGTGCGCCATCCTATGGTCGCACGCATTGTGGATGCCTATGAAGCCGCGAGCGCGCACCAGCACGCGCATCAGGCTGCAATGGGTATGTTAAAACCGGCGACACCTTTAAGTTCTGCTCATCATGGCCGCAAAAAATAATCCTGCTCCCAAATTATCCTTGTCCGTGCAATATGCCGATACGCGTTTGCAGGATGTATTGCCGCGTCCCTTATTGCGCAAGACTGTCCAGGCGGCTTTATATTTTCCGGCCGAGTTGACTTTGCGTTTTGTCGATGCCGAAGAGGGGCGTGTCCTGAATCGCGATTATCGCGGCAAGGACTATGCGACGAATGTGTTGACCTTTGCCTACACAGAGGATGAAGAAGCCGATGTGACTCAGGCAGACATCATTTTGTGTACCGATGTCTTGCAAAAAGAAGCCGCTGAGCAAGACAAAACCGTGCTGGAACATGCGCGGCATCTGATCGTGCATGGCGTGTTACACGCGCAAGGTTACGATCATGAGACCGATGAAGAGGCAGAAGAAATGGAAGCCCTGGAAATTGAAATTCTGGCTGGATTAGGCCTGGCTAATCCTTACCAGTAAATATCATGGAAAAACCATTGCATAAACCGCGCGGACGTCGTGTCAGTATGGGCGGGCGTTCAGTCGAGGCGCATGGTTTAAGCACACATTTTTTGCATGATATTTATTATTATTCGATGACATCGAGCTGGCCCGTGTTTTTTCTGGCCATCGCACTTGCTTTCTTCGTTTTTAACGTGCTGTTTGCCGGTGTGTATATGCTGGGCGATCAGCCGATCGGTAATTTGTCGCCCAATAATTTTCTCGGTTATTTCTTCTTTAGTGTCGAGACGCTGGCGACCGTGGGTTACGGCGACATGCATCCGCAGACTGTCTATGCGCACAGTGTGGCGACAGCAGAAATTTTTGTCGGCATGTCCAGTATCGCCTTGGTCACTGGTATCGTGTTTGCGCGCTTTTCGCGACCACGTTCCAGTATTGTCTTCGCTGATCATCCTGTCAGTCATGTCGTCGATGGTCGCCGGATTTTGCTAATCCGTATTGCGAACGCGCGCATGAATATCATCAGCGAAGCATCGGCCAAGTTGCGCCTGATGCGTGATGAAGTCTCACCTGTCACAGGCAATTTCCTTAAAATCATCGACCTGAAACTGGAGCGCGAACATCATCCGGTGTTTATGCTGGGCTGGACGATTATCCATGTGATTGATGAAGACAGCCCGCTGTTCAACCAGACACCGGAGCAGCTCAAGAAGGTCAACGCCGCGCTGATACTCAGCGTGGAAGGTGTGGACGAAACCACGAGCCAGATGCAAAGGGCGCGTCATTATTACCCCTGCAACCTGATACGCTGGAATCATCGTTACATCGATATTCTGACGACAAACGGCCATGATACGCCGCAATTGCAATACGGAAAATTTCATGATTCGGAAGAAATCAGCGACACGGTGTCAGGGTAAACCGCCTATTTACACGTGAATTTTCTGCCGCTGAGGCTTTTGTTTGTTACTGACAAATACAAAAATACTGGCATAAAACCAACAAAATTTGGGAAACAGCGAGGATTGTTGTATTCTGTAGGATTGAAATTACGGCTTCATGCCTACTATGCAAGAGCACTCTAGTAAGGTCAGAACTCCTGACCTTAAACCACACAGGTCATTGTTTGAACGTTTGACCGCCCTCATTTCTCCTGAACCCGAAAACCGCGCTGAACTGCTGGAAGTTCTGCATGACGCGCAAGAACGCAATCTGATCGATGCCGACGCGCTGGCAATGATAGAAGGTGTTTTTCAGGTTTCTGATCTGTCTGCCCGCGACATCATGGTGCCGCGCTCGCAAATGGATGTGATTGATATTTCCAAGCCGATTGACGAATGGATGCCGGAAGTTTTATCAACCGCACATTCCCGCTTTCCCGCCGTGGATGGTGACCGCGACAAAGTCGTGGGCATTCTGCTGGCGAAAGATTTATTGCGTTACTACGCTGCCGAGGCATTTGATGTGCGCGATATGCTGCGCCCGGTCGTGTATATCCCGGAGTCCAAACGTCTGAACGTCTTGCTGCGCGATTTCCGTTCTAATCACAATCACATGGCGATGGTGGTGGATGAATACGGCGGCGTTGCCGGACTCATCACAATTGAAGATGTGCTCGAACAAATCGTCGGTGATATTGAAGACGAATATGATTTCGACGAAGTCGAAGACAATATTTTGCTGCTTGAGAATAAAGGCCGTGGTCAACGCTGGCGCGTGAAAGGGCTGACTGAAATCGAACAGTTCAATACCGTACTTGGCACTGATTTATCGGATGAAGATGTCGATACCATCGGCGGCTACGTGGCCAATCATCTGGCTCGCGTACCGCACAAGGGTGACGAATTCGAAATTGGCACACTGCATTTTGAAGTACTGCGTGCCGACGCACGCCAGGTGCAGATGCTGCAGGTGGAACAGCGTCCGCCCCTCGTAGCTGAAGACTGAGGCTGCTCTGTTGGTGCGTCTACCTCCCGTTTTTCTTTCCTTTCGCGCTTCCCTGTTATCGGTCTTGCTGGCAGGCGGCTTGAATGTCCTGTCATTTGACCCGGTTGGCTGGTGGCCAGTGCAATGTCTTAGCCTGGCGTTCTTGTTTTCTTTGATACTGCGAGAACGCCCGTCAGATGACACGACAGCGGCGGCCGTATTCACCCGGCGTCAGATTGGCTGGTTGGCCTGGTCATACAGCTTTTCCTGGTTATTTGGCACCATCAGCTGGCTGCTGATCGCCATGACGCGCTATGGTGACATGCCAGTAGGGATGTCGCTGCTGGCACTGGCCTTGTTGACCGCGTTTCTGGCGATGTATGCCGGATTGTTTGGTGTGACAACACACTGGCTCAGACAACGCTGGCAGACCTCTGCCGCCACGACAGGCTTGTTGCTGATGCCTGCTTTATGGACGCTGGGTGAATGGCTGCGCAGCTGGTTGCTGACGGGGTTTCCCTGGACGATCTCTGGTTATGCTCATACGAGCAGCCCGCTTGCCGGTTATGCACCGTTAATCGGCGTGCTGGGTGTGGGATGGCTGAATGCCGTACTGGCGGGTTTGCTGGCATTGGCTTGGCGCGCCGGAATGGCGACGCGTCATGGTGAAAGCAAAACAACATGGCGTACACCGGTGGCGGTTTTGATTGTCGGGGCGACACTGCTATTCGGCATTGGACAGGGATTGCGGCAGGTCGCATGGACGCAGCCGCACGGCGCACCGATCAGCGTGAGTCTGTTGCAAGGGAATGTCGCACAAGACGTGAAGTTCGATCAGGAACATCTGAACGAATCCCTGTCCCTGTATCACGACATGATCCTGGCCGCACCGGCCGATCTGGTGGCGACACCGGAAACAGCATTACCTATGCTGTCATCGCAACTTCCGGTCGATTATCTGCCTTTGCTGAACGCGTTTGCGCAGCGTAGCGGTAGCGCGGTCCTGATCGGACTGGGTGTGCATGACGGCGGTAGTCGCTATTCCAATAGCCTGCTGGGGTTTTCGCCTTTGCATCAGGCGCGCGCATATCGCTACGATAAACATCATCTGGTACCGTTCGGTGAATTTGTCCCACTGGGGTTTCGCTGGTTGGTCGATATGATGAAAATCCCGCTCGGCGATTTTTCCAGCGCGGGTATTGCGCAAGCGCCGATGGCCGTGCGCGATCAGTTTGTGATGCCAAATATCTGCTACGAAGATTTGTTTGGCGACGAGATCGCGCAACAGCTGTTTGCGCAAAATGCTTCCAGCGGGCCGGTCGCAACGATTTTGCTGAATGCCTCCAATATGGCATGGTATGGCGATTCCTTTGCGATTCCGCAGCATTTGCAATTATCCAAAATGCGCGTACTGGAAACTGGTCGTCCTATGTTGCGCGCCACGAATACAGGCGCGACAGCGGTCATTGATGTCGGTGCTGGACTTGTCGCAGAGTTGCCGCCGCTGACACGCGGTACCTTGCGCGCAACCGTGCAGGGGCGCAGCGGTATGACGCCGTATGTGATGATCGGCAATGCCGGTGTGCTGATCTTGGTGTTGCTGAGTATTGCTGTGGCATGGTGGATGGCGCGGCAGCGTAGCTGACTGCGGACTTACTAGCGAAAGATGGTCGATGACTTCGTGCTTCGTTCACATTTTGACGTGTACGGTGTAGTGAAGATTGCCGGCCGGTGGTAGACCGGCGGCTACTTACTTTTCTTGTCTCGCCAAGAAAAGTAAGCCAAAGAAGGCGACCGCGAAGTCGCTGCCCTGCGGGTGCCC
>JAGWUK010000687.1 GCA_028868455.1 Burkholderiales bacterium
ATTGCCGATGAAATAGCTGTCGGCTGCGGACGTACCGGTACTTTCTTTGCCTGTGAGTCGGCACAGATCTGGCCAGATTTTATTTGCTTGTCGAAAGGTATCAGTGGCGGTTACCTGCCTTTGAGTCTGGTGATGACGACCGACGAGGTGTATCAGGCGTTTTACGATGCCGATGTGCGACGCGGATTTTTGCATTCGCATTCATACACGGGTAATCCGCTCGCTTGTCGTGCGGCCTTGGCGACGCTGGCGATTTTTGCCGATGACGACGTGCTGGCAAATAATCGCGTCAAGGCGCAATTATTTGCCGAGGCGTTCTCCTGTCTGCACGACGATGCGCGTGTGAAGCATGTCCGCCAGCAGGGTATGATCTTCGCGTTTGATGCCGTGGTGGACGATCCCGCACGTGCAGCGACATTTTCGCGCCGCTTTTTTGCTGAGGCATTGAAGCAGGAATTATTGATGCGGCCTATTGGTCGCAGTGTCTATCTGATGCCGCCGTATATCCTCGAAAGCGAGGAAATCACGTTGCTGGCGCAGAAGACAATGCAGGTATTTAACGAGGTTATGGCATGAGTAGCAGCAACAATCAGTATGGCAATAATGCACTCCGCATCGCGGCGTCGCGTATGCCATTGTTACAGACTTTGCGGGACGAACTCGACGCGCTCGATGCACAGCATCTGATACGGCGTCGCCGCACTGTCGAAACCGCCTGCGCGCCGAATGTGCGCGCCGATGGCAAAGACCTGCTGGCATTTTGCAGCAACGATTATCTGGGACTGGCTGCGCATCCGCAATTGGTCCACGCCTTGCAACAAGGTGCCAGTCTGTACGGCGTCGGCAGCGGAGCTTCACATCTGATCAGCGGCCACAGTCGCGCACATATGCGATTGGAAGAGCGTCTGGCAGAGTTTATGTCGCCCAATATCGATCAGGCGCGTGCGCTGTATTTTTGCACGGGCTACATGGCAAATCAGGCAGTGATCACGGCACTGGCAGGCAAAGACGCTGCGGTATTTTCCGAAGAGCTGAATCACGCATCGCTGATTGACGGGGTGCGTCTGTCACGCGCTGCAACGCAGGTATTCCCGCACCGGAATTATGCCGCGCTGGAACAGATGCTGAAAAACTGCACGGCAACCAAACGTATCGTCGTTACTGATAGCGTGTTCAGCATGGACGGCAATATTGCCGATATCCCGGCATTGCTGACATTGTGCGAAAACTATGATGCCTGGCTGATCGTTGACGACGCACATGGCTTTGGCGTGCTTGGCGAACACGGTCGCGGTGTGTTTGAGCATTTCAATCTGAGGTCGCCGAATCTGGTTTATATGGGCACCCTGGGCAAGGCGGCCGGTGTTGGCGGCGCTTTTGTTGCCGCACACGAGACCGTCATCGAATGGCTGATCCAAAAGGCGCGCGCCTATATTTATACAACCGCTGCGGCACCGGCATTAGCACATGCTTTACTGACCAGCATCGACATCATCAGCGGCGAAGAAGGCCAGCAACGACGCGCGCATCTGAACAAGTTGATACAGCTGTTCCGTCATGGACTGGATCTGAAAGTCTGGGAAAGCATGCCGTCCGAAACCGCTGTGCAACCCGTCGTGATTGGTCAGAATGCCGCCATGCTGACCGTCGCTGGCAATCTGATGGATCAGGGTTACTGGGTTGGTGCGATACGACCACCAACCGTGCCTTTGAATACCGCGCGATTGCGCGTGACCTTGTCCGCCGCGCATACCGAAGTGCAAGTCATGCAATTGGCGCAAGCCATCAGCAGGCTGGATCAGATGAGCTATGTAGCGCAATGTTTTGCCGAGGTGGCCTGATGCAGAGTCATCCACACCACGATTATTTTGTCACCGGTACCGATACTGAAATCGGTAAGACGCTGGTTAGTTGCGCCTTGCTGCACGCCATGACGCAACGCGGCTGGCGCAGCATAGGCATGAAGCCGGTGGCTGCGGGTGCCGGTTTGCGCGACGATGGCTGGCATAACGAAGACGTCGATGAACTGCGTGCTGCATCCAGTGTGCAGGCGGATAAAGCCTTGATCTGCCCCTATCTGATGCAGACACCGGCGGCACCGCATATCGTCGCCGAACAGGAGCAACAGGCCATTTCGCTGACGCATATCGTGGAATGTTACCGGCAGCTGCAACGTCAGTCGGATGCCGTGATCGTGGAAGGCGTCGGCGGATTTTGTG
>JAGWUK010000045.1 GCA_028868455.1 Burkholderiales bacterium
GTGGGAAAGCCGATGGTGCGTCCCAGCTTTTGGCCGTGAACGACATGGCCGGAAATCCGATAAGGATGCCCCAGCAAAATTTCGGCATCGTGAAATTCACCATTGGCCAGTGCTGCGCGCACAGCGGACGACGAAATCCGCACGCCCTTGTTTTCTACCGATGGCAGGGTTTCCACGCTGAACCCGAATTGCTTTCCAGCTTCAGTTAACGCAGCGATATCGCCAGCACGTCTGGCGCCAAAACGAAAATCTTCGCCAACCAGTAGCCATTTGACGTGCAAACCGTCAACCAGCACTTTTTCTATAAAGTCCTGCGGTGACAATGCGGCAAAATGGGCATTGAAATGTTCGACGATGACGCGGTCTACACCAGCGTCTTTCAAGGAGCCGAGATTGTCGCGCAAATTGGCAATCCGGGTCGGTGCCCTGGACAGGTCGCCAGACAATTGTGCAAAGAATGCCCGTGGATGTGGCTCAAAGGTCATCACCGCGGCCTCGATACCGAGACGGTCGGCGGCCTGACGTAAATGCGCGAGCAAAGTCTGATGACCCAGATGCACGCCATCAAAATTGCCTATCGCCAGCGCACAAGGGGCACGGGAGGCTGCATTCGGGAGTCCGCGAAATACCTTCATCGTTTCCAAAAAACTGCTGCAAAACCAGTGATTATAAATGCTTTCCCCGTGGATAACGTCGAAAAGCGCGATTTTGGGCGCCGGCCACAAGCCGCAAAGTGCGGTAAAACCATGCCTGAGCTGCACAAGTTGCCCAGAGTCGCATCAGTCAATGTCTGGTGGGCGCCATGCCGGATGGCGCTTGTACTGTGCAATACAGTGCAAAGGCAGCGCGGTTTTCGTCAGCAATTTTAATGGTGATGTGACCAATGCACGTCATTGGATTGCATATATGACGCGACGGCTTCTTTATTGCCGGTGGCGTATTTCATCACTTCGCCGCAAGTACAAATGCCTTGATACGGTTGAATATGGGAACAGGCGGAAACTTTTTGCAAAAAAACCTGGACGGATTTTGAGCAATTTTTACATTTGAAGGTCAGGATGCGTGCGGGTTTGTTCATGGTGTTAACTAACTCATTTTTTTTCAGGACTGTCGCAAAACCGGTCCGGCAGCATTATCTGGCGCGCGGTGCCATGTTGCTGTCGGGGCGGCTTTGCAGAGATCATCATTTTAATTTCAGACGCCACAGGCTGGTCACTTCTTTTACGCGTGCAGCATGAAGCGGGTCGCTGGCGTCGGTGGATTTGGCATGGCGTGGTTTGATATCCATCTTGCCGACGACGGTAAGGCCACCGGCATCGATCCAGCTCCAAAGTTCTTCGGCGCTGCGCAACCCCAGATGTTCAGCAAAATCGGACAAGATCAACCAGGCTTCGCCTTGCGCCGTCAGATGTGCCGCGACACCGGACAGAAAGCCGCGCAACATGCGGCTGTCGGGATCGTACACCGCGTGCTCTATCGGCGAATTTGGACGGGCAGGCAGCCACGGTGGATTGCACACGATCAGCGGTGCTTGCCCCGGCGGGAACAAGTCAGTCTTGAGCAATTCGACTTGTGCAGCAACGCCGAGCCGGCTCAGGTTCTCCGCAGCGCAGGCAAGTGCGCGCGGGTCCTGGTCGGTGGCGATGATTTTGCGGAGGCCGCGTCGTGCCAGCACGGCAGAGAGCACGCCGCTGCCAACGCCGATGTCGAAAGCCAGTTCGGTTGAAGGCAACGGCGCTTTGGCAACCAGGTCGATATATTCGCCACGCACTGGCGAAAAGACGCCGTAATAGGGATGGATTTTGCCGCCGAGCGCAGCAACCTCGACGCCGTTTTTACGCCATTCATGCGCGCCGATGATGCCCAATAACTCTCGCAAGGAAGCGACGAACGGCGTACCCGGCGCGCCATACACTTCGGTGCAGGCTTGCTGCACATCCGGCGCGCGGCGCAATGGGATGCGGTAATCGGCTTCAAACGGCAGTAATACCATCGCCAATACGCGGGCACGTTGCGATTGTGCTTGCCGGTGCAAGTGAAAGGCTTCGCTTGCGCTGGCGGGAGTTTTGTTTTTTTTGCTGGCTGGTTTCTTGTCTATGCGGCGCGCCAGTGCTTGCAGCAATTGTTTGGCATTGTGAAAATCGCCGCGCCACAGCAGGGCGGTGCCTTCGCAGGCGAGTTTATAGGCCGTTTCAGCGCTGAGCCTGTCGTCGGCGATCTGCACGCGCTTGGGGGGCGGTGCGCCATTTTCTGCATGCCAGCGACAGGAGCGGGGTGCATCGTTTTCTATCCAGTGCAATTGCGGAGCGGCGGAGTTCATATTGTTTTTCTTGGGAGTGAAGCGGAAGTGGACATAACACGATGCCACCGGAAGTCGGGAGTGTAACAAAGAAAACCGCCCGGACCGGCAAGACTTGCACTGGCGCGCCGGTCCGCTCGCCAGCAAGCTGATCGGGTATCTGCAGGCGAAGCGCGTGGAATTATGATTTATTTAAAAAATAGGGGGAGTATATTTTCATAACCCAATTAATACGAGCGCAATATGGCGGATTTTAGACATACTCCATCCAGTATGCGATGGGAAATGAGAATTTTTTGAAATTTTGCAAAAAACCTCAGACGGTTTGTGTTAACCTGCGACTCTTAATATATTAAGCTGAAGATGTGCAGAATTTCCCGCCGCCGCGTAGCTGTAGGCTTTGCCGCACCGGACGGACGCTGTTCAGCGAGCAAGCCCCAAAAATAACACTGCCCCAAAACGACAAGGACGACATTGATGCAAAAAACTTTCCACCGTGCGGCGCTGATCGCTCTGCTGTCCACCGCAACGCTGGCGACCAGCTTGCCATTCCAGCATGCACAGGCTGCGCCGCTCAAGATTGCCGCAGTGCCGACCAGTCTGGCCGATCAGCAGTTTCAGCATATCAGTCAGGAATTTCTGACGGCGCTATGGCAGCAAGATCCGGAGCTGGCGATGTCAGCTGGCAATTTCGATACCGCCGGAAAACTCAGCTTGCCGGATCAGGCCACGCGAGACGCGTACATCGCGTTTGCGGATCGCTGGCTGCAGCAATTGGCGCGCGTTGATGGCGAAAAATTGTCGGCCAGCGCATTAACCGATCTGACGTTGATGCGCAATTATTTGCAGGGCACGCGCTGGTATCTGAGCACTTTTCGCGAATTTGAATGGAACCCAAGTCAGCACAATATTGCCGGCGGTTTTGATGCCATCCTGAATACCGATTTCGCACCGAAAGATCAACGTGTACGTTTGGCGATACGACGATTGCAAGCGGTGCCGGCTTATTATGCTGCGGCAAAGGCCAGCATCCACAATCCGACGCCGGAACATACGCGTTTGGCGATACGCCAAAGCAGCGGTGCTTTATCTGTTTTGACGGAACTGGAAAAGGCGGCGGCAGAACAACATCTGAACGACACGGAACAAGCCGCATTGCAAACCGGCCTGCGTAATGCCCGCGCGGCCGTGAATGGCTATGTACAGTTTTTGAGTGACCTGGAAAAAAATCTGAACCCTGCCACAGCGCGTTCCTTCCGCATCGGTAAAGCCTTGTACGAAGGAAAATTCAAAGCCGACATCCAGTCTTCACTGAGCGCCGAGCAAACCTATCAGCGCGCCTTGCTGGCGAAGGAAGAAGCGCATAAGAACATGGAAAAACTGGCAGACCAGTTATGGGAAAAAACCATGGGCAAGCAAGTCAAGCCCGCTGATCGCGCCCAGAAAATCGCCATGGTGATCGACAAATTGTCGGCCAACCATATCGAAGCCAGTCAGCTGTACCCAGAAATCCGCCGCCAGTTGCCGCTGCTGGAAAAATGGATACGCGACCACGACTTGCTCAATATCGACGCGAAAAAGCCGCTGATCGTGCGCGAAACACCCGAATACGAACGCGGTGTGACGATCGCCTCGATCGAGGCGCCCGGCATTTTCCGCCCGCAAGACAACACGTATTACAACGTCACGCCGCTGGAAGGGCAGTCACCGGAACAGATCGAAAGTACCCTGCGCGAATACAATCACTGGGTCTTGCAGATACTCAGCATCCACGAAGCGATTCCTGGCCATTACACCCAATTGCAGCATGCAAACCAGTCGCCATCGATGATCAAAACCCTGTTCGGCAATGGCGCCATGGTCGAAGGCTGGGCGGTCTACAGCGAACGCATGATGCTGGAATCGGGCTATGGCGGTAACACACCCGAGATGTGGCTCATGTATTACAAATGGAACCTGCGCGCGGTCTGCAACACCATCCTCGATTACAGCGTCCATGTGCTGGGCATGAGCGAAGCCGATGCCAAGGATTTTCTGGTGCACCAGGCTTTTCAGACGCAGGCCGAAGCCGACGGTAAATGGCAGCGCGTGCAATATACGTCCGTGCAACTGACCAGCTATTTCAGCGGCTACAGCGAAATTCTGGCGTTCCGCGAACAGCTGAAAAAACAGCAGGGCGCGCAATTCAATCTGAAAAATTTCCACGAACAATTCTTGAGTTATGGCAGCGCGCCGGTGGGCATGATACGGCAATTGATGCTGAAGAAAGACAGCGCGGCATTGTAGTTCAGGCGCGGCGGCATCCGCGTGTACCAGGTTTTTTTCAATGTCTGCATTTTGTTTTTTAGGCGTATGCAGAGCGAGTTGACGATTGTTTTCACCTGTTAATTCAAGTGAACAATCGCCTCTCTTGCATTGACGACATGATTACGACTTACGCAAAACCGCCCCAGCGGCGTTATAGCTCCTAGTCGTACGATATGTACTGCCTTCGTCGCTATGCCTTGCTGGAACAATTTTGCGTAAGTCCTAATGATGTAAAAAACGTATCGTCCGCGTGCAAGTGTGCAGGAAGTTCATACTTGCTCAACCATTGAAAGGAAACAATCTGTGGCTGCATAAAACCGTCCTGCAAAAACTGGCAGCTAACGGCGGCAATGTGCCCGCGGAATTGCTGCACTGATCTGGCAATGACATCCGGGCAGGCGTAGCGGTGTAACGCAGAATTTGCCTGAACCGGATCGCGTCAGATTCAATAAAAACGGGGGCAATGATCGAGCCGGTCATTGCCCCCGATGCTTTCTGCGCAACAGACGAGCCAGTGACTACACTTTGCCTGGATCAGGTTTTTATCTGGTAAACCATCGTAATCCTTGCTTTTTCGGCGCAGCATCGTAGTCTGAACAGTAGTCAATCCGCACATAAGCAGGAGAAATACTCATGGCGATGCCTCATGCCGTATCCGGTCAGCCCGTTCCGCTGCTGCCAGACCAAGTTGGCGAATTTATCTGGCAAGCGACTGCCTTGTTCAAGGCGCGCGATCTGGAAGTGATGCGGCTGATGCTGCCCGCCGGAAAAATTCTGCCCGAACACCAGGTCGCAGGCGAAATTACCGTGCAATGTCTGCGCGGTGCGGTCGATTTTGTTTGCAATCGCCAATCTCAGCGTCTGAATGCTGGCGAATTGTTGTATCTGGACGGCGGCGTAGCGCACGGCCTGGTTGGTGTGGAAGATGCCGTCTTGCTGGTGACCATCGTCTTGCATGGTGCTGCGTAAACATTCTTGCGCAGCAATTGATTTTCGCCAGAAAAAAAGCGACGTAGACAGGTACCAGCCCTGTCTAAGCCGCTCAGTTGCTGTTCTTAATTGCTGTTGCCGAACAGGGATGAAAACTGTTGCAGCATTTGTGCCGGATTGATGCTGCCAGCTTCCGGAATTTGTCCATGTGGCGTCAGTTGATCGATGATGCCAGGCAACAGGTCAGCCAGATGACCGGCTGCGCTTTCATGTGAAATGCCTGTCGCCTGTGCCAGCTCGCTCAGATGACTACCGCCCAGCGCCTGTTGAATTTGCGCTGGCGAAATAGGCAGGTTTTGTCCTGTGCCTACCCAGCTATTGACGATATCGGCCAGACCGGCGTTATGGAAGGCGCTGATCAGTCCTTGCAGACCGCTTTGGCCGTTGCTGGAATTGCTGAGCATGCTGATGGCAGCCTGGATCAGGGCAGTCCTGGTGTCGCCGTTTTGTCCGTTGACGGTGTTCAGCATCGATAATGCAGTGTCAAAAAGTCCCATGATTGGCCTTTCAAATGAAGTAAGGGATAGGTGCAATGCCTATCCCGATTAACAGAGTGGGTGAATAGAACGGGTGGATAGTAATGCCAATACTGATACGCATTTGTTAAATCTGTATGAAATTGACCATGCTTTACATTCCTCCCCAGGCCGCGTTTAGCGTCGCGATAGCAGCTAGTCCGGCGGTCTCGGTACGCAGGATGCGCGGTCCCATCGACAAGGATAAAACGCCATGACGTTCTGCCATGGTTTCTTCTTCATCCGTCAGTCCGCCTTCCGGCCCGATCAATAAGGAAACCGCTTGCGGCGGCTGGTGGCGCGCCCAGTCGGCCAGCGATAGTTCGGCACGTGGCGACAGCATGATGCGTTTGTGCATGTCCTGTTGCGCCAGCCATTTACTGATGTCCATCAGTGGCGCTAAGTGCGCCAGACGGTTGCGCCCGCATTGTTCGGCGGCGGCGATAATCACAGCTTCCCAGTGGGCGATGCGCTTTTCTGCGCGCTCGGACGACAGGCGCACCACGCAGCGCTGCGCTGCCAGCGGCTGAATCCCGGCGGCGCCGAGTTCCATCGCTTTTTCGATGATCCAGTCCATTTTGCTGCCTTCCGGCAGAGCTTGTGCCAGTGTCAGCGAATATGGCAGTTCAACTTCTTCGGGTAAAAATACCTTGATTTCTGCCGTGGCATTTTTTTTGGCAATCTCGGTCAGACTGGCGATATAGCTACCGCCTGCGCCATTAAACAGTTGTATCGTGTCGCCGATTTGCAGGCGCACGACAAAAACATGATGCGCAACCGCTGCCGGCAGCGCAACGAGCTGGCCGATGGCAAGTGTCTGGGGAATAAAGAAACGTGGCATGCAAATCAATTCAGGTGGGCAGTGGGATGGCTGGCCGGTTGAAGAAAACCAGAGGAGCCTCAAGAAATACATTATAAAACAGTCATACCTGTGCAGAGTGAGGCCGCACGCAAATTTGCGTTTAGCCGGGCGTCGAAGCCGGACAAAAAACGCAGCGTCATCGTCTTTCATTCGCCGACGGAGTTGGTTTTATGTCTGTTCTGCTCATTTACCGGGCGAATTTCCGGGCAAAATCCGGCCATTTTATAAATCGACCCTGTCGCTCTGGTAAAATGTCGGGCTTTGCATAGCCTTGAACTGCGTTTGTTCGATCGCGCTTTACTGACCCGTTTCCTCAAAACACCCACTATCGCCATGATTTCTTCTCTCCAGTCAGCAACACTCACCAAAATGGCCAACGCGATCCGCGTTTTGTCCATGGATGCCGTTCAAAAAGCCAACTCCGGCCACCCGGGTGCGCCTATGGGCATGGCAGACATCGCTGTCGCCTTGTGGAAAGGACATTACCGCCATAATCCGTCGAATCCAAAATGGATCAACCGCGACCGCTTTGTGCTGTCGAACGGACATGGCTCCATGTTGCATTATTCTTTATTGCATTTGACCGGCTATGACTTGTCGATGGACGAGATCCGCAATTTCCGTCAACTGCATTCAAAAACTGCCGGTCATCCTGAAGTGCATGTGACCCCAGGCGTGGAAACCACGACCGGTCCGCTGGGACAGGGGATTACCAATGCCGTCGGTATGGCCCTGGCAGAAAAACTGCTCGCAGCCGAGTTCAATCAGTCTGGCATGAACATCGTCGATCATCATACTTATGTCTTCATGGGCGACGGTTGCCTGATGGAAGGCATCTCGCATGAAGCCTGTTCACTGGCTGGCACACTGCAACTGAATAAACTGATCGCGTTCTGGGACGACAATGGCATCTCGATCGACGGCCATGTTGAAGGCTGGTTTACCGACGATACGCCAAAACGTTTTGAAGCCTACGGCTGGAACGTGATTCGCGCCGTAGACGGACATGATGCCAAGGCTGTTGATGCCGCGATTGCTGCTGCGAAGACATCTTCCAAACCGACGCTGATCTGCTGCAAAACCGTGATCGGTCAAGGCTCGCCAAATATGGCTGGCACACACAATGTCCACGGCGCAGCGCTTGGCGAAAAAGAAGTTGCTGCCGTGCGTGAAAATCTGGGCTGGACTTTGCCACCTTTCGAGATGCCGGACGACGTCTACGCTGCCTGGGATGCCAAAGCTGACGGCGCTAAAAACGAAGCCGACTGGAATACCCAGTTCGCCGCTTACACCGCGCAATTCCCACAAAAAGCCGCTGAACTGACACGCCGTATGAATGGCGATCTGCCAGCGAATTTCGATGAAGTGGTCGCCAACGCCATCGCTTCCTGCGTCGAGAAAAAAGAAAACATCGCCACGCGTAAAGCCAGCCAAAATGCGATTCAGGCATTTGCACCGAGCTTGCCAGAATTCCTTGGCGGTTCTGCCGATCTGACTGGCTCCAACCTGACTAACTGGAAAGAATGCGTTGCCGTGCGTGGCAATCAGGCCGGTAACCACATCAACTACGGTGTGCGCGAATTCGGCATGAGCGCGATGATGAACGGTATTGCTTTGCACGGCGGCTACATCCCGTTCGGCGCGACCTTCCTGACTTTCTCCGATTACAGCCGCAATGCGATCCGCATGGCTGCGTTGATGAAAATCCGCACGCTGTTCGTATTCACGCACGATTCCATCGGCCTTGGTGAAGACGGCCCTACGCATCAATCGGTCGAACACATTTCAAGCATGCGTCTGATCCCGAATCTGGATAACTGGCGTCCATGCGACACCGTCGAATCGGCTGCCGCGTGGGCGCATGCCGTCAAGCGCAACGATGGCCCATCGACCCTGATTTTCTCGCGCCAGAATCTGCCGTATCAAGAACGCAGCGCACAACAGATCGCCGACATTCAGCGCGGTGGCTATGTGCTGCAAGATGCAGCCGATGCCAAAGCCGTGCTGATCGCGACCGGTTCTGAAATCGAACTCGCAGTCAAATCTGCTGCCGCACTGGCTGAACAAGGCATCGCTGTGCGCGTCGTGTCGATGCCATCGACCGACGTGTTTGATCGCCAGGATGCGGCTTACAAAGCCGCCGTGCTGGGCAAGGGTTTGCCGCGTATTGCGATAGAAGCTGGCGTGACGGATTTCTGGTACAAATATGTCGGTCTGGAAGGCGCGGTCGTCGGTATCGATACCTTCGGCGAATCAGCCCCTGCCGGTGTGTTGTTTAAATACTTTGGCTTTACTGTCGACAATGTCGTTGCCAAAGTCAAAGCGACATTGGCATAAGCACGATGACAGACTTAGTTGACAGCACTGTGCGCCGTATCAAAGAGGTCAGCCTGCGTCGTGCTACCGTTGCAGACGCGCAGGCGATTGCGAAGGTGCGGATAGAGAGCTGGCAAGCAACCTATCGCGGCATGATCCCGGACAGCTATCTGGATGCCATGCGGCTTGAAGACAGCATGTTGCACTGGAAGCAGATTTTGCAGGCCTTGCCGGAAGCAGGCGACAGGGTTTGCGTGTACGTTGCCGAATGCGAAGGCCAGGTGATCGGTTTCGCTTCCGGCATGTTATTGCCGGAACCAAAGCTGGGGATGCAGTCCGAGCTGACCGCCATTTATCTGCGGCCAGCCTGGCAGCGTTCTGGCATAGGCCGGCGCATGGTGCAAAAAGTTGCGCGGACTTTGCAAGCGCAGGGTGCGGAGAGTTTGCTGGTCTGGGTGATTTCGGGCAACGCCCCCGCCCGCAATTTTTATGAAGAACTCGGCGGCGTATTATTGCTGGAACAGGCATTTAGCTGGGACGGCATGGATTTGATGGAAGCAGGCTACGGCTGGTCGGATTTGTCGGTATTGATGGCTTCGGTCAATGCGATGCCGACTTCTGCGTCCTTGCACTAAGAAACATAGCGCTGGCGGCGGCATGTGGTTTCAGGCTGTGCCGCGCGCAGCGCTTCGGCAGCTCTGCGAGATTTTTTGATTTGTTTTTTTATTGTTGTTTAGTCCTTTGGAGATAAAACCATGACGATTCGCGTCGCAATCAACGGCTATGGCCGTATCGGCCGCAACATCCTTCGCGCACACTACGAAGGTGGTAAGTTCAAAAACGAAATCCAGATCGTTGCGATCAACGACCTCGGCAATGCAGAATCCAATGCCCACCTGACGCGCTACGATACCGCGCACGGCAAGTTCCCTGGCACCGTCAGCGTCGAAGGCGACACCATGATCGTCAATGGCGACAAGATCAAAGTTTTCGCAGAACGCAATCCAGCGAACATCCCTTGGGGCGAGCTGAATGTTGACGTCGTGCTGGAATGCACAGGCTTTTTCACAACCAAAGAAAAAGCTTCTGCCCATCTGGCAGGCGGCGCGAAAAAAGTCATCATCTCTGCACCCGGCGGCAAAGACGTTGATGCCACCGTTGTTTATGGCGTCAATCACGGCGTGTTGAAAGCAACAGATACCGTTATTTCCAACGCATCCTGCACAACAAATTGCCTGGCTCCACTGGCAAAACCATTGAACGACGCGATCGGTATCGAAAGCGGTTTGATGACCACCATCCACGCTTACACCAATGATCAGGTATTGACAGACGTGATGCATGAAGACCTGCGCCGCGCCCGTTCTGCCACCATGAGCATGATCCCGACCAAAACTGGTGCGGCTGCCGCAGTCGGCCTGGTTCTGCCAGAACTGAACGGCAAACTCGACGGTTACGCCATGCGCGTTCCTACCATCAATGTTTCCGTGGTTGACCTGACTTTCATCGCCAAACGCGACACCACCGTTGCCGAGATCAATCAGGTGTTGAAAACCGCGTCCGAAGGCGCTTTAAAAGGCATCCTCGACTACAACACAGCACCGCTGGTATCGGTCGACTTCAACCACAACCCGGCTTCCTCGACTTACGATGAAACGCTGACCAAAGTGAATGGTCGTCTGGTCAAAGTGTCAAGCTGGTACGACAACGAATGGGGTTTCTCCAATCGCATGCTCGACACCACAGTAGCATTGATGAGCGCAAAATAAGAGTGAACACAGGCGCGCGGCCATCTTTCAGGGCTGCGCGCCTTTCCTTCGCTCAAACGATTTTCGCCGTAAAATACCCCGAACTTCCGGGGTATTTTTTTGTCTGAATCCCTGCCTGTATTTTTACTTTCTATGAACGGAGAATTCACCCATGTTCAGTCAGTTCAACATGCTCAATATCAAAAAACACCTGGCTGCCAATAAAGGCTTTCTGTTGTTCATGTTCGGCATGATCCTGTTTCGCAGCGCATTGGCCGA
>JAGWUK010000046.1 GCA_028868455.1 Burkholderiales bacterium
TTCTCGGCATCTTTCAAAGTGCAGACGGAAAATAACTTTGGATCGTCTTGCGTACGCAAGGCCGCGACATTGTCGCTATTTGCCGGACCTTGCGTCATGGCCGAATCCGGCTTATAGATCAGATTGCGTGTTTGAGCAAACGTGCGATATCGCGTGCAAAGTAAGTCAGGACACCATCCGCACCGGCACGTTTGAAGGCCAGCATCGATTCCATCATGGTCTTGTTGTGATCCAGCCACCCGTTTTGCGCCGCAGCCTTGATCATCGCGTATTCGCCGCTGACCTGATAGGCAAACGTCGGCACCTGAAACTCATCCTTGACACGGCGTACGATGTCCAGATACGGCATGCCAGGTTTCACCATGACCATGTCTGCGCCTTCGGCCAGATCCAGCGCAACTTCCCGCAGAGCTTCATTACTGTTGGCTGGATCCATCTGATAACTGGCTTTGTCGCTTTTGCCGAGATTGGTGGCGGAGCCGACTGCATCGCGGAATGGGCCGTAGAAGGCCGATGCATATTTGGCCGAGTAGGCCATGATGCGGGTATGGATAAAATCATTGGATTCCAGCGCATGCCGGATCGCGCCGATACGGCCATCCATCATGTCGCTTGGTGCCACAATATCGGCCCCGGCTTCGGCTTGGGTCAAAGCCTGGCGCACCAGCATAGCGGTCGTTTCGTCGTTTAACACATAGCCGTCAGCATTGATTAGTCCATCTTGTCCGTGACTGGTGTAAGGGTCCAGCGCGACGTCGGTCAGGATGCCGAGTTCCGGAAAGCGGCTTTTCAGTTCGCGGATAGCGCGTGGGATCAGCCCTTTGGCGTTCGTCGCTTCAATCCCGTCCGGTGTCTTCAGGCTGGGATTAATCGCCGGGAACAGCGCCAGAACAGGGATGCCCAATGCCACGCAATCTTCGGCAACGCTCAGCAGGACATCCACCGACATCCGTTCAACGCCAGGCATAGAAGCGACTTTTTCACGCTGGTTCACGCCGTCGATGACGAATACCGGATAAATCAGGTCGGATGCCGTCACAATGTTTTCGCGCATCAGCGCACGAGAAAACACATCTTTACGCATACGGCGCATACGGATCGCTGGAAATTGGGCAGGTTTTTGTTGGGACATGATGATATGAATAGATTTATACAGATCAGGATAGGGGACTTACGCAAAACCGCGCCAGCGGTGTTTTAGTTCCTTGTCGTACGATGTGACTGTTGTCATCGTTACGCCTTGCTTCAACAATTTCGCATAAGTCCTGAGTGACAAAATCGTTGTGGCGAAATGAAAGTGTCTGACTATACGAATTGTAACGCCGGGGACGCCATCCTTTGCAGGAATTATTTTGCGCTAGATCAGCAGGTTAATGAAACTTTTTATACGTAACAAACTCTTAATGCACAGGTTGGCAACATACTCCAAACCTACCGCTTCTCCTCCCTGAGCGGGCACCGTTCGTCCCTATTCGAATCGGTGTTATTCCCCCGGCACACACCACGCTGCCGGGGTTTTTTTATTCTGGCGCGTGCGTATCGTCGCTCGTCGTCGAAACGCCAGGATCGCTGCTTTCAACAGCATCCGTAGTTTGTTCCTGCGCAATATCCAAGCCCAGCAAACGCTGTATGGTTGCATCTGCTTCTTCGATGCCGATGCGTTTTAGTGCGGAGAACAGTTGTACGCTGAAAGGAAATTGTTCGCCATTGTCGTCAACATAGCTGGACAGAACGGACTTTGCTTCGCGCAAAGCGTTTGTACATTCGCTGCGATTGAGCTTGTCTGCTTTCGTCAAAATGCAATGTACCGGACGACCAGTAGGCGCAAACCATTCCAGCATTTGTATATCGAGATCCGTGAAAGGACGGCGTGCGTCCATGATCAGCACCAGCGCTGCAAGTTGAGTACGTCTTTGCACGTACGCACCAAGCAGCTGGTTCCAGTGATGTTTGGCCGCACCAGGGACTTCGGCGTAGCCGTAGCCTGGCAAATCCACCAGCAAGGCGCGGATTTCGTCGACGCGGGTTTCATCTTTGCGATGCATCGCGACATGAGCACCACCGATCGAGAAATAATTGATGTGTTGGGTACGACCAGGTGTTTTTGAGGCAAAGCAGAGTTTTTTCTGATTACACAGGGTATTAATGGCAGTTGATTTGCCTGCGTTGGAGCGGCCGGCGAAGGCAATTTCCGGGACATGGGTACGCGGTAAATCACGTAAATGATTCACTGTCGTAAAAAAACGGGCTTGCCAGAGGATAGACATAGAGGGAAGGAATAATGGAAAAATGCAACATAAGGCAGCAAAAACGCCTAAAAGCTATTGTACAATAAGGGGTTAGGTCTTGGGCAGTTGTAAAATTGCCGCCAGTTAAGGGTTGTTGTCATCAATACGAGGTCGTCAACCCAGCAGCAACGCGTCGCCATCAGGGCAAATTTCCACTATTTAGTCTCAGGGTGTTTGAATGAACCGTGCTTTCCTACCGTTTTTGAAGTCTCTCAGCATCGCTCTCCTGGCGGTGTCATCTGTTGCCTCCGTGGCTTACGCCAGCGAAGAAGCCAAAGCAGCTAAAGCTGATCCGGCAAAAGGTGCCACGCTGTTTAGTAATGGCGATGCAGCACGCGGTATTGTTGCCTGTGCGTCTTGCCACGGTGAAGCCGGAAATTCAACGATTACCGTCAACCCAAAACTGGCAGGTCAACACGAAGCCTACATCGCCAAACAGTTGCATGATTTTACAGGCGCTGATCGCAACAATGCGGTAATGACTACTTTTGCCAAAGCAATGACACCAGAAGACATGAAAAATCTGGCCGCTTATTTGTCTACGCAAAAACCAAAACCAGGCGCTGCCAAGAACAAGGATATCGTCGAAATCGGCAAGCAGATCTACCGCGGTGGTATTGCCGAGAAAAACGTACCTGCCTGCGCAGGCTGCCATAGCCCGAACGGTGCAGGGATTCCTGCGCAATTCCCACGTATTGCTGGTCAGCATCAGGATTACACCATCGCTCAATTGACGAACTTCCGTACCGGCGCACGTAAAAACAGCGCGCAAATGAGCGTGATCGGTAAAAAGATGTCAGACGATGAAATGAAAGCTGTTGCGGATTACATTGCCGGCCTGAAATAATTCATCTTTACAAAATAAAATAAAAATCGGAGGGGGTGGCGTGAATGCCATCCCCTTTTTTTTCGAATTTACACGCGGAGAAGTATGAATCTCAAGACCGACACCGACCTGGCAACAGACACTGGCGGTATTAAGGTAAATGTCCGGCAACGATGGATCGCGGAAAGTATCGAGTTGCTTTCATCCATGCGTTTTGCAATCAGTTTACTGACGCTGATCGCGATCGCCTCCATCATCGGTACCGTGCTCAAGCAGAACGAGCCCATGCCCAACTATGTGAATCAGTTAGGGCCATTCTGGTTCGATATATTCAATAAACTCAGTCTGTACTCCGTCTATTCGGCCTGGTGGTTTTTGCTGATCATGGGTTTTCTGGTGTTATCGACGTCGCTCTGCGTGATTCGGAATGCCCCAAAAATGCTGAAAGACATGCGTAGCTGGCGCGAAAACGTTCGTGAGCAATCGCTGCGCAATTTTCATCACAAAGCCGAATGGCAGACACCGCAAGCACGTCAGCAACTCATCGCACTTTTCAGTGATCATTTGTCGCGCATCGGATATCGTTTCAAGCTGGTAGAAAAAGATCAGGCAACCCTGATTGCAGCCAAGCAGGGAGCGGCTAATAAATGGGGCTATATCTTTGCACATAGTGCCATCGTGATTATCTGCATAGGCGGATTGCTCGATTCGGAATTGCCAATTCGTTTCCAGCAATGGTTCATGGGTAAAGTGCCGTTTGATGGAAACGGCATCATTGCAAAAATTCCCCAACAACACCGCTTGCCGCTTGCCAATCCCACATTCCGTGGCAATACCATGATCCCAGAGGGAGCCAGTAGCGATACGGCAATCATTCCCCAGCAAAACGGCGTGTTGATACAAGATTTGCCATTCACCATTAAATTAAACAAGTTCACCATCGATTTTTACAGTACCGGTATGCCGAAACTGTTTGCCAGTGATGTCACCGTCACCGATCATGCGACTGGCAAGAGTTTTGACTCAACTATCAAAGTAAATCAGCCTTTGATCTACAAAGGGATTGCCGTATATCAATCCAGCTTTGAAGACGGCGGCAGTCGTTTGCATATGACGGCTTATCCAATGCAAGGCGATGCCATGAACAGCTTTAAGCTCAATGGCGAAGTCGGTGGCAGTACGCCCTTATCCGCGCAAGCCGGCAATAATTACAGCATAGAGTGGTCAGGGTTTCGTCCGTTTAACGTGGAAAATATGGCGCGCAATGGCGCTGATGTGCGTGCAGTCAATTCCGGCAAAACGTTCAATGAGAAATTTGTCGCAGGACTAGACAAGCAACTGGGGTCCGCCGGAAAGAACGCGCATAGCAAAGAATTGAAAAACGTTGGTCCCAGCATTCAGTACAAACTGCGTGACAAGAACGGGCAGGCCAGAGAGTTTCATAATTTCATGCAACCCGTCTTGTTAGATGGCGCTTATGTATTTTTGGCTGGTACGCGTGATTCCCCGGATGAGCAATTCAGCTACCTGCGCATCCCCGCCGACGATGACGACAGCGTGAAAGAATGGATGCGTTTGCGCGCAGCCGTGAACAATCCTGAGTTGCGACAAATTGCCGCACAACGTTATGCCTTGCGAGCTTTGCCAAAAAAAGTGAATGATGCGGGTCAGATGCAAATGCAATTGACTGAATCGGCTAAAAAAAGCATGAGTATTTTTGCAGGCGATGGCAAGCAAGCAGGTTATATTGCGATCTCCAAATTTCTTGAGCAAATTCCTGCGGCTGAGCAGATGAAGGCGGCCGATGTTTTCATGAAAATCCTGAATGGCAGTTTGTGGGATTTATGGTCGGCTGCCAGGGAAAAAGACGGTTTGCCGGCGCCAGAATTAAACGATAAACATGCGCGCTTTTTACAAATGGCGACCGGGGCAATTTCTGATTCCTTTTTCTATGGCGCTCCGGTTTATCTGCAGTTGAACGGATTCGAGGAAGTCAAGGCATCCGTTTTACAGGTCACCCGTTCACCCGGTAAGAAAGTGGTCTACCTGGGGTGTCTGTTCCTGGTCCTGGGCGTGTTTGCCATGTTTTACATCCGCGAAAGACGCTTGTGGATATGGATCAAGGACGATGCGACTGGATCAAGTACATTAATGGCCTTAAGCTCGCAGCGTAAAACCCTGGACTTTGACAAGGAATTTGAGCAGCTAAAGGCACAACTTTCCCAGATATCCACGGTCAATAGTGAACATGTTCAGAAAGGTCAGGAACAAGGAAAGCCGTAATCGACTACACTGAAGGACGCTCGACTTCTGTAGGTTGGCATTGAAGGAAATATGATGGAACTGACACAAAATTACACGCCTTACCAGGGTTTCTTTAAACGCTTGACGATTGCCGACTGGCTCTACGCGGTGGCTCTTTGCATGGCTTCATTGTTCGCACTGAGCCGCTTTGGTGCGCATATGGACGTTTACGAAAAAGCCATTTTGCTGCTGGCCGCGCCAACGTTTGCGTGGCTGGGCTGGCATTGGAAATCTGTGCGTGTCCTGATACCGGTCCTGGCCATGCTGAGTTTGCTGGCGATTCAGATGTACGACGGTTCACTGGACATGGCCAATAAAAAATTTCTTTTGAAATACCTGTTGTCCAGCCAGTCAGCGATTTTGTGGATGAGCACTTTGTTTTTTCTGTCCACCTTGTTTTACTGGGGTGGCCTGTTGATGCGATCGGAGACCGGTTCATCAATTGGCAGCATGTTGTGCTGGGCAGCCGTGGTGATGGGATTTACCGGCATGCTGGTTCGCTGGTACGAATCTTATCTGGTTGGCACCGATGTCGGGCATATTCCGGTTTCCAATCTGTATGAAGTATTTATTTTGTTTTCCATGATTACGGCTTTGTTTTATTTGTATTACGAACAGCAATACCGTACTCGCCAGCTAGGATCCTTTGTCTTATTGGTTATTTCTGCTGCCGTAGGATTTTTGCTGTGGTACACAGTGAGCCGCGATGCCGCGGAAATCCAGCCATTGGTGCCTGCATTGCAAAGCTGGTGGATGAAAATTCATGTTCCTGCGAATTTCATTGGTTATGGCACTTTCTCGTTGGCTGCGATGGTGGCACTGGCTTATCTGCTGAAATCTAAAGGTATGTTGCAAGATCGCCTGCCTTCGCTAGAAGTGCTGGATGACGTGATGTACAAGGCGATTGCGGTCGGTTTCGCCTTTTTTACAATTGCCACTATCCTCGGCGCTTTGTGGGCTGCTGACGCCTGGGGCGGCTACTGGTCCTGGGATCCGAAAGAAACCTGGGCGTTGATCGTCTGGCTCAACTATGCGGCCTGGTTGCACATGCGTCTGATGAAAGGCTTGCGCGGACAAGTTGCGGCGTGGTGGGCGCTGGTTGGATTATTAGTCACGACGTTTGCATTTCTTGGTGTCAATATGTTCCTCTCGGGCCTGCATTCTTACGGCACACTATAAATTCTGGAGAATTGCGTAAGGTTCTGCCGATTCTGACGACTCATGAGAAACTAAGTTATCGAGCGCGTATCTGAACAATACGCGTTTTCCCTTTCGTTTCAGTCACGGAGTCCATCATGTTGATCAAACGTAGCCCTCAGGGCATAGATTTACCTCTCCCATCGGAAATCACACCAAGAGCGGTGTTTGAGTCACGTCGCGAGTTCATCCGTACACTAGCTCTAGGTGCCGTTGCCGGGAGTGGCCTGTGGGAA
This sequence comes from Burkholderiales bacterium, assembly GCA_028868455.1. Classification (GTDB taxonomy): domain Bacteria; phylum Pseudomonadota; class Gammaproteobacteria; order Burkholderiales; family Burkholderiaceae_D; genus Undibacterium. Next base: position 6,852 of record JAGWUK010000046.1, read on the forward strand.
ATGGCGAATCGTGAAGCCTTTGCGCAAGCGCCCGGCGCGCAAAAATTGTCCGCAGCGCTGAATCCGGCCTACGCCTTGTTAGAGAAGAAAACGGCGTACAAAGATGCAACAACCTACAACAATTTCTACGAATTCGGCACCGATAAAGCTGATCCCGCACAAACCGCAGGTACGCTCAGGCCACGTCCCTGGACAGTCAGTATCGAAGGGGAAGTAAAAAAACCTTTACTGCTCGATCTCGACAGTCTGCAAAAGCTGGCGCCTCTGGAAGAGCGTATTTATCGTTTGCGCTGTGTCGAAGGCTGGTCGATGGTCATTCCTTGGGTCGGGTACTCGCTGTCGCATTTGCTAAAAAAAGTGGAGCCGACATCGAATGCACGTTATGTCGAATTCATAACGCTGGAAGACAAAAAACAAATGCCAGGCTTGCGTAGTCCGGTGCTTGAATGGCCGTATGTCGAGGGATTGCGTCTTGATGAGGCGAATCATCCTCTGGCGCTGTTGACAGTTGGCATGTATGGCGAAGTATTACCCAATCAAAATGGTGCACCGGTAAGAATCGTCGTGCCCTGGAAATATGGTTTTAAGTCGGCCAAATCCATCGTCAAAATTCGCTTTACCAAGGACCAGCCGCGCACGGCATGGAATCTGGCAGCACCAAATGAATACGGTTTTTACTCGAACGTCAATCCGAACGTGGATCACCCACGCTGGTCGCAGGCAACAGAGCGCCGCATCGGTGAAGACGGATTTTTTGCACGCAAGCGCAAGACTCTGATGTTCAACGGCTATCCTGAAGTCGCGTCTTTGTATGCGGGCATGGATCTGAAGAAATTTTATTAGTATGCTGCTCTCCACTGCCCATATTTCCCGACTGAAGGCAATCTTGTTTGTCATTGCCTTGCTACCGTTTTTGCGGCTGCTCACTTTTGTATTTCTGGATAAACTCGGCGCTAATCCGATTGAATTTATCACGCGCAATACCGGTGACTGGACCTTGTATTTTCTTTGCATCACACTTTGCGTGACGCCAGCTCGCAAACTGTTTGGTTGGCCGTGGCTGATACGGATGCGTCGTATGCTGGGTTTATTTGCGTTTTTTTATGCTGCGCTGCATTTCACCACGTTCTTGTGGTTCGACCATTTTTTTGACTGGCAGGAGATGTGGAAAGATGTTCTGAAACGCCCATTCATCACCGTTGGTTTCAGCGCTTTTGTCCTGTTGATTCCGCTTGCGCTGACCAGTACCAATAAGATGATTAAACGGCTGGGCGGGAAGCGCTGGCAGTATCTGCATAGGCTGGTGTATGTCATCGCACCGCTGGGCATATTGCATTATTACTGGATGAAAGCTGGCAAGCACGATTTGTCACAACCGATATTGTTTGGCTTGATCGTTGCTGCTTTGCTGATGCTGCGTCTCTGGTGGCGCTGGTTTGGACGCGACCCTGTCGTCGTAACCCGCGCTTAAAAGCGTTTTGCCATTCCCATGCCCAGGTAGGTATCGATGGCGCGTTGGTGGCGCCATTGTCGTATTCCCCAATCCAGATCAAGCTTGGAGTTTGGTGAATAGATCATTCCTAAAACGAATTGAACAGGCAAGGTCTTGTCTGCACGCATTTCTGCCTGCGAAATAGCGACATCCGCCACAACTTGCCATTCCTGATTCAGCGCATACAGTCCCGCGCTGGACGCCCGCCAAATAGTTTGGCGACGATCCAGCTTGTCCAGGTCGGTATCAAACTCCCGCAAGACAAGCGCCAGGTTGCTGTGCAAAATCGTATTTGTATTGCGACTAGTGCGTATTAGCGTCAGAGCAAGATCGTGACTGCTGGTGGTCAACCCTTTCTGTGTGCTGCCCGTCGGGAAAAATATCTCACTTTTCCATGCCCAGCTCACATTGGCATTTTCCGTCAGCAAGGATTTCTGACCCAGAGAGACGTCACCCATGCCGGACGGGTTGAGCCAGTTACGCGGAAGCGTGGCAAATATGTCGGTGCGTTCGCTCAAGCCATAGGTATAGGTCAGGCTGGAAATCCGGCTGGTCTTCGTTTCTGCACGCCATTGATCGGCGTTAAGTTCCATTTGTTGCCCGTTTAGTCCTTGTAATCCGGCATCCTCCGTTACGAGTGGATGGGCGGCTTTTGCATACAAAGGCAAAATCATCAGCACGCAAAGCCATGTTTTGGTCTGATGGGTTGACTTGTTCTTACTTTGCATCACTGTTTTTTTCACGCCATAATTGTCGAAAGCTGCTTACGCCGCCTATTTTACAAATCAATTATGACAAGTTATCTCATAGAAAAAAATCCTACAGGGACAAAGATTCAGCGTTGGGCGCTGGCAACCATGCAATTGCTTGGGTGGACATTACATTTTCGGCCTTTACCTGGTCCTCGCGGAGTGATTGTCGTTTATCCACATACGTCGAACTGGGATTTTCTGATCGGCGTGCTGGCCAAATTGGCGCTTGGCATACCTTTCCATTTCATTGCCAAATCCTCGTTGTTCGAAGGTTTGACCGGGGCGACAATAGGGCGCATCGTCCGCTACCTTGGTGGTGAGCCGATAGAGCGTGGAACGTCAACTGGCGCGATCGTCAGGCTTGCGCAAAAAATTAATCAAGCCGATTGGTATTGGATGGCAATCGCGCCAGAAGGCACACGTAGCCTGAAACCGTATTGGCGCAGCGGCTTTTATCATATCGCTCTGGCAGCAAACGTGCCGGTCGGCTGCGCTTACTTTGACTTTAAAAGGAAAATAGTGAGCCTGGTCGATTACATCGACTTAAGTGGGGATAGTGCTGTTGATATTGAGCGCGTGCGCGCAGCGTTTGATGGGGTTCAGGCTTGCCGGCCAGCACTTGCTGGCCCGATCGCATTTCGCCCCGATGATGCTACTAAATAAAATTAAAGCAGGGGGTGGAGTATCGCCAGATTTCGCCTCAAAGCGCTCAGAAATATTGCGATGTATTTTAATACTGTAGGGGAGTATCAGTGAGTTTTAAGAGTGGATTGCGACTCAGGCTTACTCGGAAGCGTCAACGGCCCTTTTTGTCCGCAGGCGGAAAGCAGGCAAGCTACGGCAAAGCTCAAAATTAGCGTACGCATCGTCAAATTGGAACACCGTATAAAATGGCGTTTTATAAAGTCAATCGAAGCGGGAGTGTAGCATGAGTGAATCCGAATTTTTGGCCTTGGCCGAAAGCTGTCTGACTCAGGTAGAGGAAATGTTTGAACGAGCCTTTGAAAACGATGAATTGGATGTTGAGTGCAGTAGAAGTGGTAACGTCTTGAGCATCGAATTTGTGAACAATGGCTCCAAGATCATCGTCAATAGCCAGGCGCCGATGCAGGAAATGTGGCTGGCTGCTCGCAGTGGCGGATTCCATTATCGTTACGATGGGCAGCAATGGTTGAATACGCGTGATAATTCGGAATTCTTCTCGACCTTGTCCGCTATTGCACGCGAACAAGGTCAATAATTTTCATTTGCTATTCTGTGATGACGTTGTCGTCAACCTGCTCTGTAGCGCCATCCTGATCATCATCCGTTTTGCTTGGAGGCGGGTCTAAAGTCGAGACGCCTACACCTGGAGGATTTTCTGCATAGTAATAATCCCCGTCGACAGAAATAATGCCATTCGGAACTGGTCTTTCTTCAATGGGGATTTCTTTCAAGGCTTTTTGCATATAGCCGATCCAGATAGGCAAGGCCAAACCACCACCTGTTTCCCTGTTGCCCAGATTTTTTGGTTGATCAAATCCCAGCCATGCGATACCGACTACTTTTGCCTGGTAACCGGCAAACCAGGCGTCAAACGAATCGTTAGTCGTACCGGTTTTGCCAGCGATATCCGGACGCTTTAAAACCAGTGCTTTGGTTGCCGTGCCATAACGTACCACGTCCTTGAGCATGCTATCCATCAGGAAGGCATTGCGTTCGTCAATGACGCGATTGCTTTCATCACCAGCCAGGTCGGGTTTGGTTTTAATCAGGACGTTTCCGTTTGAGTCCGTTACCTTAGAAATCAGGTAGGGATTAATTTTGTAGCCTCCATTGGCAAACACGGCGTAAGCACCAGCCAATTGCAAAGGTGTCACGGCACCTGCTCCGAGCGCCAGTGTCAAATACGGTGGATTTTTTTCAGGGGAAAAGCCAAAACGGTTGGTATATTCTTGTCCATATTTTGCTCCGATTTTATTCAGGATACGGATTGAGATCATGTTCTTGGATTTGGTCAGCCCCTTGCGCATCGTCATCGGACCATCGTATTTCCCGTCGTAATTTTTGGGTTCCCATGGTTGTCCGCCAGTTTGTCCGGCATCGAAACTGATCGGCTCATCATTAATGATCGTCGAAGGCGACAAACCTTTTTCCAGTGAAGCAGAATAGATAAACGGCTTGAAGCTGGAGCCTGGTTGGCGCCAGGCTTG
>JAGWUK010000688.1 GCA_028868455.1 Burkholderiales bacterium
AACGGGCGTTGCAAATTTAAGGCAGCGTTGACGGCTAATTTCAGATCATCGGTCGCGACATAATTATCTGCGCCATCAAAACGAAGTGTGCGTGATGCCTGCGTCATAGTGATTTGAGTGGGTTGTGGAGAATACCGATGAGTATATGCGAGAACCGCTGCCTTTGTGAACGGATGTTCTTTTTCAAGGCCGTGCATTGATTACTGCGCCAGCACATTGTGGTATTTGCGAAGCACTTTAGCGTGAATTGTTTTCCGTAACTGCGTCTTTACCTCTGATTTTTACGCAAATTTGATTTTAATCAGATAAAATGCTGCGTTATATCAAAGCGCCAATTTATTGATCTGTCTGCAAATTTTATCTACGCTACTATGAAAAAACTGTTCGCACTCCTCGCCCTGGCGAGTCTCGCTCAAGTTGCTGCGGCAACTGAAGTGATCGGTAATGCCAAAGACGCCCATGATAAGAAAGTGGCGATGTGTATCGGTTGTCACGCTATCCCTGGATATAAAGCGACATTTCCCGAGGTCTATCAGGTTCCGATGATCGGCGGACAGTCGGCGAAATACATAGAAAATGCGCTGAAAGAATACCAAAAAGGCGATCGCAAACATCCATCCATGCGCGGTATCGCAGGTAGCTTGTCGGATCAGGATATTGCCGATCTTGCGGCATATTATTCTCAGCAAAAATAATAATCGGAGCGGAATATGAAAAAAACTTTATTGGCGACCCTTTTGTGCGCCAGTTCGATTACGGCAATGGCCAGCGGCGACATTGATGCTGGAAAAGTCGCGGCAGAGAAGTTCAATTGTGCATCCTGCCACGGCAAAGATTTTAATTCCCCGATTGATCCTACTTATCCAAAGCTCGCTGGTCAACACGCCGACTATATCGTTCAGGCTTTGAAATCGTATCAACGTGGCCCAGATATGATGAACGGTCGTGGACATCCGATTATGGGTGCTCAGGCGAAAGCACTTTCCAATACCGATATTCTGAATATTGCAGCTTATTTACATAGCTTGCCGGGTAGTCTGGTTCTGAGAAAATAAACTTCAGGGCTTCAATAGCAACAATAAAAAAACCACGGAATTCCGTGGTTTTTTTATTGGCTGCGTTTTTTCAATGATTCCATATAGGCGTCGCCATCTGGCGGTTGCCCTGTGCGTTGCGCGTTCCAGATCATCTCGCCGAGACACTCCATCATCTGATGGTGAGCCTCGTGCTCGGATTGATATTTATGCGAAAGTTTCAAAAATGCTGCTTTTACGCCGCTGGGTTGATCAATGGACACTTGTTCTGCGATCGACAAATGCATGGATAAGTGCAGAAAGGGATTGGATTGTCCCTGATCGATGCTGTAGTTGGCTTGCAGCGCTGTTTCTGCATCGTTCAGAATGTCCGCATATTCTGGATGAAGATTGATCCAGTCGGCAGCGATCGCTTCGAGTGGTGTCAGAATTTCTTTTGAGCGGCTTTTTCTGTAGGTTTCACAAAAAAAACGACGGACGTCCTGCTGGCTGGGATTAAACATGAAAAGTGGCGAAAATAAGTGCAGCGCGTATTGTAAGTGGAATTCGCAGTCCTTGCCCTGAAGCCTTTATAGACTTCAGGTATCATGCCTCGACTATTTGAAAGGATGGCATATGTTGACCAAAGAATCGCTGGATACCTTATTTAATTCTGCTCGCACGCATAATGGCTGGCAAGATCGACCTGTTGCAGATGCGCAGTTGGAGGAGATATATGATTTGATGAAGTGGGGCGCGACTTCTGCAAACTGTTCACCTGCACGAATTGTGTTTGTCAGGTCGGCACAAGAAAAAGAAAAATTGCTGGCATGCATGGCGCCTGGGAACGTTGATAAAACCAGAGCCGCACCAGTAACCGCCATTATCGGCATGGACATGGCGTTTTACGACAAATTGCCGCAACTGTTTCCACACGCCGACGCGCGTGCATGGTTTGTCGGAAATCAACCGATGATCGATGCTACGGCATTTCGGAATTCTTCCTTGCAGGGTGCATACCTGATGCTGGCTGCAAGGGCAGTCGGACTTGACTGTGGGCCAATGTCCGGTTTTGACGCCGATAAAGTCAATGCTACATTCTTTGCTGACAGTCAGACAAAAGTGAATTTCATCTGTAATCTCGGTTACGGCGACGAAAGTAAATTATTTCCACGCTCGCCACGTCTGGCCTTTGCAG
>JAGWUK010000689.1 GCA_028868455.1 Burkholderiales bacterium
ATGGCTGGTGTCGCGGTCATGATCTGGTTGCTGGCGCAAAATGCGTAACGCGTCTTTAGCTTCTTCATGTGCAGACCGGAAGCAATGCAAATTGCTTCGCGTTCCAGATGACGACAGGTCGAAGTATTTGTTTGAGAATTCATCATTGATCAAGAAGAAGGAGATGAAATGACGAACGAATCAGTGATTAGGTCTACAAGTCAGGCATGGAAATTTTATGCCTTCAATATTCTGAGTTTGATGTCTGTATTTGTGATCGTTGTCGCAGCAGTTTATTTTCCGACTTCTAAATGGCAAACTACTTTTCTTTCCATTTTTGGTGGATTATTGGCTTGCATCGGTTTTTTTATCGCGTTATCAATTCAATGTCCAAAATGCCAATCACGGTGGTGGAAGTTGTCTTTGAATAAGCCGGTATCCAGCAGGGCGCACGCAAAACTGATGAGCATGAAAGCCTGTCCGTGCTGTGATTTCCCACAAAATAAATCCGCGTAACATAGCGTAGTAGCAGTTTCTGGCTTCACTTTATCTGGATGGTTTTTGTGAAGTGGCGTTGCGCAATTGATTGCAAGGCCGCACCCCAAAAAACGCCGCAAAACCGATCCTTAGGTCGCACAACCAAAGCAAGCGTAGAGTACTCCTCACGCATCGTGTTTTTAAGTACGCACTACATGTCTATTTATTGTGCCCATTTACTATCTGGACAAGAAAACTGGCGATGCCAATGGCTAATGGGTGTAGTGCTAATCACACTGCTATTATTCAGCTTTATTACCCATTTTGCACCTGCCGCAGAGCGTGCAACGCAGCCTGCGCTTGCTGAACGTTGAACGCGGATGTCAATGCATCGTTTTCCATCGATTAACTTTGGCGTCAGGCGGCATATTAACCAAGGGAGTCCACCATGGCTGATGAACAACTGTTGCAAGGGGCGTGTCATTGCGGTGCCGTTCGCCTCACGCTGCCGTCGGCGCCCGAGCAGGCGACCAGGTGCAATTGCTCGATTTGTCGGCGCCTCGGCGGGCTTTGGGCCTACTACGAATTTGGAACGGTTCGGATAGAGGGGCACCCGGAAAACACCGATGAATACGTTTGGGGCGACAGGACGCTACGCAATGTGCGTTGCAAAACCTGCGGGTGCGTTACCCATTGGGAGCCTCTGTCCTCAGAGCCAGGTGCCAGGCACGGTGTCAACCTCAATAATTTTGACCCGCGTCTTCTGGAGGCTGTTCAGGTACGCCGTTTCGATGGCGCCGACACCTGGACATTCATTGACTAAATGCCGCCAAACGCAGTGCTTGTCCTTTCCAAGGATAGAACGTTGGCCAGCGGGCTTTGCCCGTTTGCAGTCGCCTCTCATGGCAAACGTTGACGTTGCCGAAAATCTCACCTTTTGCGCAAGCTGACGCATCAGTCATCGCAAATTGCTTGCGCTGTTACCGTGACAAGGGAGTTGAAAGCATTGTTGCGGTTTTGCGGCGAAACTAGGTAAATCGCATGGGGTGGTCTAGAATTCACTGAGGCATGGCGCGTGTGCAATGGCATCGTCGCGCAATTTGTGCCGCAAGCTTTTGACGCGACTTGGGTGCGCCTCGGCATTTTCGTCATGAGCAACAAGCGTTAAGAATCGCATCTGACCGGCGGGCTGACAATGACAAAATTCGTTTTCTTCGTGTTATGGATATTGCTTCAGCTTGGGCCGTTGGTACCGTCCGTGTCGGCGCAGGAGAAGCTGGAAATCACGCTGACCGAGCAGGATTATCCGCCCCTGATTTTGTATGGCAAACCCGAAAGCGGTCTCCTGACCGATATCGTGCGGGAGTCGTTCCGGCTGGCGCATGTCGATGTTCATTTCATTGAAGTCCCAAACAACCGGGCGATCACGGGCGTGATGCAAGGTTTGTACGATGGCAGTTACGGCTGGGCGCACAGCGCCGAGCGTGATGCGAAATTGCTGTATTCCAGCAAGCCGGTGTATAGCCTGCGTATCGTTTTTTTTCAAAGAGTGGGCGAGCATCATCCGTGGACAATTTTGTCTGACATTAAAAACGCCACGATAGGTATTACTTACGGCAATCATTATTCCGACGAATTTTCTGCGCTGGTCAATACCGGTGTATTGCAGACGGATGCCGCTCCCAGCGATGTATCGAATTTCAAAAAGCTGCTGAAAGCGCGGATAGACCTGTTTCCTATTGATCTGGATAC
>JAGWUK010000047.1 GCA_028868455.1 Burkholderiales bacterium
GACCGGCGGCTACTTACTTTTCTTGTCTCGCCAAGAAAAGTAAGCCAAAGAAGGCGACCGCGAAGTCGCTGCCCTGCGGGTGCCCTTTGCTGCAAGTCGAAAAATGGGAAAGCTTCGAAACTCGCTACAGCCTTGCTCTTGGGAATATGCGCTTGCAAGCGCATACCGTTACGCTGGCGAGATGCATGCATCTCGAAACCCCAGCTCCACCTCAGACAGCGAAGCTTTCTTATTCCATTTTTCGCCTCGCATCAAAGGCAGCGCCAAAGCGGGTTAAAAGCAACAGCAAAGTCAAAAGCAACAGCAAAGTCAAAAACAAAGTCAAAAGCATCGATACGCTAACGACTTTCAAATTAATTCTTTGTTCTTTATTCCGTGTTACCTCATCCCCATTGGAGAATGGTGTGGCAGCGGTCTTGGGTTTGACCTTCCGCAGCAGAAGGTACTACCAATTTCGGCCACGCATCAAAGACAATGCAAGAACACGGAGAAAGCAAAATTGACGGCGGGCGAGTCAGATTTATGCCGAATTAATTATTGCTGGCGAGTACAAATTCGACCAATGCCTTGATGTCGGTATCGCTGACTCGCGGGCTATTCGCTGGCATCGGAATCGCGCCCCAGACTCCGCTACCGCCTTCTTTGACTTTTTTAGACAGCATTGCGACGGCGTCGGCATTGCCTTTGTATTTTTTTGCGACATCCTTGAAAGCCGGGCCGAGAATTTTTTTATCGATGCCGTGACACGCCATGCAACCGTTTTTTTGCGCGAGTTCGGCGCCGGTAGCCGCATAAGATGAACTCACCGAGAACACCATCGCTGCGACACCAGCGGCGATGGCGAGTGACATGGGGGTGGAATATTTCATGATGTTTTCCTTGTCATGTGATGACGCAGTAAAAATAATTGATGCATGTTGAAAGCTGACGAAAATACAGTCCGGCAGCATTGCACTTCCTTGTAATACGCGGTGCGCTGCCTACATCGCACGCCTGGCCGGAGTATTTCTGCGCAAGTCCTGCCCGTGCAAAATGGCTGAAACTGCGCCCGATTGTCGCGAGCCGGGTGCAGTACAGTGCACTTATGCAGTTTTTTAATACACGTCGTGCTGCGTATTATTGATGTTGAATTTACCGGTAGGGGTAATCAGGCGTGGATCCTTAATGACGGCTTTCAATTTGCGGGTCTTATCGTCCACCACGACAATCGCCGATTGCTTGTCTTTGGCGCTCCAGACGGAGAACCAGACTTCGTCACCGGCTTTATTGTATTCAGGCTGGACGATGCGTTTTGCACCTTCGCCCAATCCGGCCCATTCAGCGATAGGCAAGGTTTGATAGCCTTTGTCCAGATGATCGATATCGAATACGGCGACTGACTGACTCAGTTTGGTATCAGGATTTAGCGGTGTATCGACCCACAGGTTTTTCGAATGTGGATTGGTTTTGATGAACAAAGAACCGCCGCCTTGGCCTTTGACTGTCGCAACGACTTTCCAGGCAAATTCTTTATGCTTGACCGGATCTGTACCGATCATGGAGATAGATTCATCACCCAGATGGCTGGTGGCCCAGACCGGACCAAATTTCGGATGGATGAAATTGGCGCCGCGACCTGGATGCGGCGTTTTTCCGACATCGATAATGGCGGCCATCTTGTCTTCCTTGGTATCGACAACGGCGATCTTGTTGGAGGCATTTGCTGCAACCAGGAAGTAGCGACCGGTAGAATCAAGGCCGCCATCGTGCAGGAATTTGGCGGCATCCAGTGTCGTGATTTTCAGATTCTTGATGTCCTGATAATCGACCAGCATGATCTTGCCGGTTTCTTTGGCATTGACGACGAATTCGGGTTTGTAATGTGAAGCCACGATGGAGGCGACACGGGGTTCCGGATGGTATTCATTATCGACGGTCATACCGCGGGTAGAGACGATTTTGAGCGGTTTGAGCGTATCACCTTCCATGATGACAAATTGTGGCGGCCAGTAGTCACCAGCGATCGCATATTTGTCTTCAAAGCCTTTGAACTTGGATGTTTCTATTGATCGCGCCTCCAGACCGACCTTCATTTCAGCAACGGTGTCGGGTTTTTCCATCCACAAGTCGATCAGATTGATGCGTGCATCGCGACCGATGACGAACAGATAGCGACCTGAAGCCGAGGTGCGCGAAATGTGCACGGCATAACCGGTTTTGACGATATTGATGATTTGTTTGGTATCGCCGTCAATCAGGGCGACTTCACCGGCATCACGCAATGTGGTCGAGAAAATATTGGCGATGTTGAAGTTGTTCATTTTCTTGGTCGGGCGAGCGGAGACCGGAATGACTTCTTTCCAAGTCGCCATCATGTCCTTGATGCTGAACTCCGGCGGCACAGGCGGTTCTTGCTGGATGTAGCGCGCCATCAGGTCGACTTCCTTGTCGCTCAGGTCACCGGATGTACCCCAGTTCGGCATACCTGCAGGCGAACCGTAGGTGATGAAAACCTTCAAATAATCGGTTCCCTTGCCCAGAGTGATATCCGGTGTCAGCGGTTTGCCAGTGGCACCTTTTCGCAAGACGCCATGACAACCGGCGCAACGCTGGAAGTAGATTTGTTTGCCAGCATCGAACTCGGCCTGCGTCATTGGCGGAGCTTTGGGATTGATATTCTGATGCATGACTTCGCCAGCCAATGGCGAGCCGCCAGCCTGGTATTTCAGTTCGGCAGCCGTATGCGTCGTATTTTCTTTTTTATCTTCCGCATGCGCCGGATGCATGACTAATGGCAGTGCTGCCAGTAGCGCCAGCGACGCAACAAGTGGGCGAAGTTTGCCTGACCAGGCTGGTTGTGTGGCAGGGTGAGCGAAAGACAGACTGCGTTTCGATTTCATTTTTAGTTCCCCTTCTGGTTAAAGACTTGCGTAAACATGTCCCGCCAAGGCAAGGCGTCGAAAAGTGGCTGGCGCGGTGAGCCAATGCCATGACGCTGTCGGGACAGTTTTACTTGAGACCTATGTTTGTCGGTAAGCATTGTCAGCAAGGCTACGCTGTCGATCTTTGAAAATCCTTGACGGCTGTCAAGGTGCACACTGACTTGCAGGATGTCTGCGCAAGATCAATGTTTTGGCTATTTTTTTTCAACGGCGATGAAACAGGTTCTGCTAGCGATAACGCAGGTGGTGCGCATTGATCGGTTTATGCGATGACTCGTTGCCGGTGCCCCGCGCATCAGGCATTGGCTGTCAGTTGCAGATACAGGCGCGGCAACACGCGCGGCAACTCGGCAGCGTTGCTGACGACGACAAAACCCTGATGACCGAACAGATGCGGCAGGTAGTCGCCGGCGCTTTCATCGATGGTTACGCAAAATGGCGTCAACCCTTGCTGGCGCGCCTCTTGCACCGCCAGTCGGGTATCTTCGATACCGTAACGCCCTTCGTACTGATCGAGATCATTTGGTTTGCCATCGGTGACGATCAGCAGCAGACGGCGGCTGGTTTTTTGTTTTACCAAAATGGCCGAGGTGTGCCGGATAGCGGCGCCCATGCGTGTGTAATAGCCAGGCTTCAGTGCGCTGAGGCGACCGCGCACCGCGTCGTCATAGCGTTCATCGAAACCCTTGAGCAAATGGCAGCGCACATGATGTCGTCGTACGGATGAAAATCCGTACAGGGAAAATCGATCGCCAGTGGCATCCAGCGCCTCGCTGAACAGGTACAGGCTGTCGCGAATGACATCGATCACCCGTGCCGTATTGCTGAGCCACGCATCGGTGGAAAGAGAAAGATCGGCCAGCAGCAGACAGGACAGGTCGCGCCATTGTTGTCGCATATCGGAATACAGTGCCGGGACGGGCAACGCAGCGCCGCTGGCGCGTTCGGTCGCAAAGCGGACACAGGCATCCAGATCCAGATCGTCGCCACTGACTTGCCCGCGCAGGCGTGTCCTTTGCGGCGTCAGAGATTGAAATTGCCGGCGCAGGCGACGCGCAGCCGGGCGCAATTCTGCCGGCAGGGCGCAAGGAGGGGCAGCTTTGGCCAGCATCATCTGAATGCGGCAATGTGCCGCCTGCATTTGCTGTTTACGGTAGTGCCATTCAGGATACAAAATGCCATCGGCCAATACCAGATCGTCTTCCGCTTCGGCCGGTAAATCCAGATCAAAACGTATGCGGCTGGCTGTCGGTTTGCCATCGTTGGCGATGCTCAGGATGTCGAGGTCGTCCGCGACTTTTTGCGCTTCGTCATTGGCATCATCATCCAGCGGGCGGTCCAGCTTGACGAACTCGGCCCAGGAAAACAGGCTTTCTGCGCGAAACAGCAGCATGAACGGGCTTTTTCCCTGTGGCAGGCTGACGTTTTCTGCACGTCGCTTGCGTGCTTCCTTGTCTTTGCTGTTAACCTGTTTTTCTGCCTGCTGCGGTTGCTGTGGCTGGCGCTGGCTGGCAGGTTTGGATGCGCCGTTGGCGCTTGGCGGATCCGGATGCAGCCACAGGATGAGCGGCGCACAGGGGCGTTTCGCCGCCACAAAAGCGCTGACGCTGCCGGGTGTCTGCAAGGCCTGACGCAGACAGCGCTCGGCTTGCGCTTCGTCGGGAGGCAATTTGTCCGGGTCGGGTCGCAATGCCAGCGTGGCATGGCACAGACGCTGGTAGCTGCTGGTCAGCCCTGGCAATGTGTTCAGGACTGCCTGCGTAGCTGCCTGGTTGCGGACTATCCACTCTGCTTTGGGCGCCACATCGTGCGCTGCCAGCGCGAGCAACCAGAAATAGGCTTCGCGATTGAGTTCTGTCGTGGGAAAGTAGTCGATTGCTGCCGGTAGATACAGGGTGTGCTCATCGGCCCAGATCAGTTCAACTTTTTCTCCTGTACCGGCAATTCTTTCCAGCCAGCGACGGCGCGCACCGTGGCTGCTGGCCGTGCCTGCTTGCATATGCAGGCCAGCATCACCGCCGAGCGCGCGAAAATACACGGGCGCAATTTTTTCTATCTGCCGCAGTTCTACTCTGGACTCGGGGAAGCCGCGCAATGCCACACGCGTGATCAGTTTGTCCCAAAGTCCGCCGATGTATTCTTCCATTATTCGTCCTCTGCACCTGGCTGCTGGCTGGCGTTTTGCATGGTTTGTGCGGCAAGCTGTTGCTGATGTCTCTGTTGTCTGTGCGCCTGACTACCGGTCAGCGCGGCTTCTGATTCAGCTCTGGCCTGATGTACCCAGTTCAACAAACGGCCATCGGGATTGCTGCTTTGCGTTTGCTGGCAGGCATCCACACATTGGCCACACTGTACGCAGGCGAACATCATGCGTTTGACGTTGCGCGGTTGCAGGCGCATGGGACAGATGTGGTCGCAGGCGGAGAAGCAGGTGGCGCAATCTTTGGCGCGCGCTCGCTGAAAACCGACGACCAGTGCTTTGTCATTCGCCATCCATGCCAGACTCTGGAACAAACCGACAGCGCAGGCATAGCGGCAAAAAAGATGGCGTGCAAACATGAATTCGACAAAAAAAGCGACCCCGGCCACGGCGATGAACAAACCCTGGTTACGTGTCAGTGTTGCATGCCACAGATTGCTGTAAATTTCTGCCGGCGGCAGCAGATACGTCAGCAAAACAACGGCCCACAGCAGCGCACAGCAAATGACCAGTGGGATCACGCCCAGCCACCAGAGAGCGTCGGTCTGGGTATGGCTGCCGTCGGCATTACGCTCCGGCAAGCGTTCTTTATCCCACAGGCTTTGCTTACCGATGGCTCGTCGCAGGGTCTGATTGATTGTTTCGACGATAGAAAAATGAGGGCACAGCCATCCGCAATACAGACGGCCCCATTTCCAGCTGATATAGATCAATGTCACGGCTCCCGCCAACACTGGCAACAATACGCGCAGAAATAATTGCATGCTGACCTGCATGGCCGTCTGCTGGCTGGCACGATCCAGTCCCAGCGTCCAGTCCATGCCAAATACAATGAAATGATGCAAATGCAGATCAAGACGAAAGACATCAAAGACAGGTGCCAGTACAAACAGCAAAAAAAATGCCGCTTGCGTGCACGTTCGCCAGCCTTGCACTGGCAAGTGCAACCATTCCGGCCGGTGAGGCTTTACTGCCATCGCCCACTCCCGGGCAAGGGATAACGATATGGCAAGCCGGCCAAGGCACGTGCCAGCCCCAGTACCCCAAACAAAATCAACATGGAATGACAACTGATGAAATACAGAATCAGCAACATCCATGTATACGGTGATTGAAATCCGCCGAGGCCAATGATGATCAGCGTTACCAGCATCAGCAGGGCACCGGCCCACAGGCTGGCGTAGATACTTTGATGCAGGTGGATACGGTTCAGCCCGGATAGTTGCTGGCGATGCCGGTGCGCCAACCAGAGCAGCAAGACAAACGCCAGACCGGGCAAGAGCAGTAAATTGAGCAGATACAGCACCTCCGCCTGCACAGCGACGGACTTGTCTTGCGACGCGGAATTCATGATCCGAAACTGGCTTTGATGACTTCCATCAAGGCCACGATCGTATCGGTATCGTCGCTCAATGGTTCGACCAGCGCAGCCTGACAGGCAAGCACCGGGTCACATCCGGCCTGAATCAGGCTGGCGCAATACACCAGCAAACGGGTCGAGGCCGCTTCTTCCAGATCATGATCTTTGAGCTGGCGAAAATGCTGCGCAAGTTGTACCAAGCGTTTCGCCATGCCTTCGTCGATACCCGTTTCAGCGCGCAGAATCTGTTGCTCCAGCGCCGCTTGCGGATAATCAAACTGGATGGCAATAAAACGCTGACGCGTGGAGGGCTTGAGATTTTTCAGCAGATTCTGATAACCGGGATTGTAGGAGACCACCAGCATGAATTCGTCCGGTGCCTGTAATTCTTCGCCGGTACGTTCTATCGGCAGAATGCGCCTGTCGTCCGTCAAGGGATGCAGCACAACTGTGGTGTCTTTGCGGGCTTCGACGATTTCGTCCAGATAACAGATACCGCCCTGACGAACCGCGCGGGTCAGCGGCCCGTCCGACCAGATCGTCTGGCCGTCGCCGATCAGATGCCGGCCAACCAGATCAGCCGCACTCAGATCATCATGGCAGGCAACCGTGATTAAAGGGCGATTTAATTTTGCGGCCATGTGGGCAACGAAGCGGGTTTTACCACATCCGGTCGGCCCCTTGATCAATAGCGGCAAGCGATGATGATAGGCGTATTCAAACAGCGCGCATTCATTGCCAACCGGCTGATAAAAAGGGATCGCAGCAGAAATAGCAGATTGCGGACTCAGATAAGCATGAGAAGTCAGATCATTCATAATGTTCGCCTGTAGATGTAGAAACGGTTTAATGCGGACTGACGTACAAAAAACTGACGCCGATCAGTCCCGTGACTATCAGTAGCCAGCCGAAGACGATGTAGCGCCATGGGCCGGCAACCCGGCGCAGGGCCATGAAGCGGTCGATGATAATGCTGCCCTTCCACACAGTTGCCAGCAGTACGCTGAGGACCAGCACAAGCTGGCTCACACCGGATAAAGACATGGAGACACTGATCGCCGTCAGCGCTAATAAACTCAGCCAGTCACGTGTTGCGGTCCGGATGCCGGTCATGTCAATTCCTTTGCGTTAATGCAGCACGTACACCAGTGGAAACAAGATAATCCAGACCAGATCCACCATATGCCAATAAGCGGCTGCAGTTTCCATGCCGCTATGGTCGGCACGGTTGTAGCCGCCGTGCCAGGCTTTGTGTGCAACTGAACCCAGTATCACCATGCCCAGAACCACATGCATGAAATGGAAGAAGGCCAGGAACAGATAAAACATGTAAAAAAGATTGGTCGACATCGTGATGCCAGCCTGGATTTTGTCGGCGAACTCCAATAGTTTCAGCAAGACAAAAAACAAACCGCAAGTCATCGCGGCGATCAGCCAGGCACTGCTGATTTTTGTCGCATTGTGGCGGATAGCATCGACGGCGCGCACCACAAAATAGCTGCTGGTAATCAGCAACAAGGTATTGAGCGTGCCGCTGACGCGATCCAGCGAGGCCTGCGCAGCGTTGAACATGTCCACATGCCGTGCGCGTGTGTAGGCGTAACTCAGAAAAAATATGCCGAACACCAGAAGTTCGGCAAAAATGAAACACCACATTGCAAGGTCGCCCGGCAAGGCTTGTTTGCAGACGGATGCTCCAGGAGCGCGGATGAGGCGAAGATCAGTATTCATAATCATTCGCACCCGGCCATACCCGGGTGCAAAAGAGCGCGCCACGGGCGCTTAACATGGCATCAGCGTGCAATGGCCGTTGCGTCGTCTTGTTCACCCTGAACAAAGAAACTGACGATGTATAAAACCAGTCCGATCAGGAATACCAGGCCAGCACCCAGACGCAACCAGTAAAAGATCACTAATTGGTCTTGCGTCGCCATGAAGGACATGGGCGTTGTTGAGACCCGTTGCAGCCAGACTTGCAAGATCCCGGCAGCCGTCAGGAACAAGGTGATAAACACCATCGCGACCGTCATCAGCCAGAACGCCCACATTTCCACGACCTGAGAGCGATTGCTGTTGGCTGTCCGGCCACGCAGCAATGGCATGGTGTAACTGATCATCGTCAGAACCACCATTGCATAGGCGCCGTAAAACGCCATATGACCGTGCGCTGCCGTGATTTGTGTGCCGTGCGTGTAGTAGTTGACCGGCGCCAGCGTATGCAAAAATCCCCAGACCCCGGCACCGAGGAAAGCCATGACACCAGTCCCCAGCGCCCACAAGGTTGCAGCCCGATTCGGATGATCACGACGGCGACGATTGACCATATTGAAAGCAAATACCGTCATCATGAAGAATGGAATCGGTTCCAGCGCAGAGAACACGCTTCCCCACCATTGCCAGTATTCCGGCGCGCCTATCCAGTAGTAATGATGACCTGTACCGATGATGCCGGAGATCAGCGACATGGCGATAATCACGTACAACCATTTTTCAATGACTTCACGGTCAACACCCGTTACCTTGATCAGAACAAACGCCAGCATGGCACCCAATATCAGTTCCCACACGCCTTCTACCCACAGATGCACCACCCACCACCAGTAATATTTATCCTTGACCAGATTGCTGGGGTTATAAAACGAAAACAGGTAAAAAATCGCCAGTCCCCATAAACCCGCCAGCATCACGAGGCTGATACTGGTTTTTCTGCCGCGCAGCACCGTCATCGAAATATTGAATAAAAACACCAGCGCCACCACCACGATACCAACCTTGGTAGGCAGTGGTTGCTCCAGAAACTCGCGCCCCATGGTTTCCAGTAAATCATTGCCAGTCAGTTTTGCCAGCGTCGCATATGGAACCGACAAATAACCAACAACCGTTAACGCACCGGCAATCAGGAAAATCCAGAACATCAGTTTGGCCAGCCAGGGGCTGTGTAATTCACGTTCGGATTCTTCCGGGACCAGATAGTAGGCGGCACCCATGAAGCCGAACAATAGCCAGACAATCAGCAAATTGGTATGGACCATCCTGGCCACATTGAAGGGAATCGCCGGAAACAAAAAGTCGCCGATGATGTACTGCAGACCCATGATCAGGCCAAACAGGATTTGCCCGAGAAACAGGCCGATTGCCGCGATGAAATAGGGCTTCGCGACAGCCTGTGATTTATATTGCATGGAGTTTCTCCGTTTGAATTCGCTGCGTTCTGATCCACACACCCGTGAACGCGGGCTGACGGATGCCGGATGAAGACGGACAGCAATTGTTTGTCATAGGAACCAGGATCAGCCTTCGATGTTCGGCGGCCATTTATTCGTATTGATTTCCGATGTGTATTTCAAAAACTCCACCAGATCATCCAATTCCTTGTCGCTCAGATGAAACTGCGGCATCTGACGGCGACCAGGTGTGCCAGTCGGTTGAGACTTGATCCACGCCTTGATGAATTCCGGGCCACGACGCTTATAGACATTTCCCAGTTCCGGCGCAAAATACGCGCCCTCACCAAGAATCGTGTGGCAGCCCACGCAGTTGCGGGTTTCCCAGATTTTTTTCCCGCGTGCGGTCGCCTCGGTCAGATGCGTGCGGTTGTCCTGCTTGGGCATGGCAGTCATGGTGTCAAAAGTTAAGCCTAGAAACAGCAAAAAGAAAAATACCGAACCGCCATAAAAAATATTTCTGGCGGTGGACTTGGTAAACGTAGAGCTCATGACGAGTTAACCCCTATGGATGATGGAATATCTGGAAACGCAACGCTGCGTACGACGTCAAACGATGCGGAGTACGCCAAGCTACGGATGTTATGTGGGCTGCAATTTTTTTTCCTTGACCACTGTCAACGAAAAAAAGATAGTTCGCGGGGCTGACGAAAAACCGCCCCGACTGCGTTGCAGCGCCTTGTCTGGGTGGTTTTGCGTCAGTCCTGGAAGGAGGCCGATGATTCGCTATGACTGCGTTGCAGCAGCTTGTCATACGCTTGCGCTGATTGCGTCAATCCTGAAAAAATGCATGAAGGTAAAAACTGTCCAGACTGGGCTGTGTCAGATTGGAAAGTGCTGGCTCGCAGGAAACGGTTGCGAGCTCCGATGCGCATGAATGGCTGACAATCACATTATTTTGGCGAGGGCATGCCGTTGGCTGCGCGTCGTGCCGTGACAGGACGCGTTATCAAAAGGAGGGAAGAAGTGAGCGCAGAAACCCTTGCGCAGAGGGTGGAGGCAGTAGCACAGAAGATGCTAACTGCCTCAGCCTTAATCCAGCAAGACAGAGCCGTCCGCGCCCCATTTGACTTTTGTGATGCCGGGTTCGCTTTCTTCCAGCCGCTTGAGTTCTTGTTCCTGCGGTGACATTTCGCCACGCTGCACGCGCATTTCATCGGCCAGCCGACGTTCATCGAGCATTTGAGCACGGCGCTGGCTGGCGACTTCCAGCATTTCCTGCAAGTCGCTCTGGTTCCAGGGTTTGGGGATATAGCGGAACACTTCGGCTTCGTTAATCGCGCCCATGATCGTGTTGAAATCGGCGGATGCGCTCAACATCATGCGCACGGCATCGGGTTGCAGTTCTTTGGCAATTTTGAGGAAATCGACACCGTTCATTTCTGGCATGTGGTAGTCGGAAATGACAAAATCGAATGCGGTTTCGCTCATGCGCTGTATGGCTTCTTTAGGCGACGTAAACAGCTCGATTTTCAACTGCATGTCTTTGGCCGTTTGTCGCAAACTTCTTTGCAGCGCCGCCAGCACGTTGGGTTCGTCGTCCA
>JAGWUK010000690.1 GCA_028868455.1 Burkholderiales bacterium
AATACCGCCGTTTGCACAAAAACCAAATTTCAGCACGGTACTCGAGAAGTTTTTCCGTAAATTTCCAACAAATATTTTGCACCATTCATTTGAGGAAAGAACTCCCACGGTCGCCAGTCACAATCAGAGAAAATACTAATATACTCCTGGGCAGTATTTAATAGACCGTAAGTGAACACTGCGATCCAAGTCGAAAATCCGACATACTCCCCTGTCGATTAATTTTTTAATGTTAATTTAACGATTCGGAAATTAAGCACTCGCAACACGACACACTGCAATCAAATAAGCACATCGCCGCATTGAGCGCGATGACGCAAAGCATGATCCATCAAAACAAGTGCAAGCATCGCCTCCGCTATAGGTGTTGCGCGGATGCCCACGCACGGATCATGACGCCCAAATGTCTCCACAATGACGGGGTTCCCGTCTTTATCAATAGAGCGCCTTGGCGTTCGAATGGATGAAGTCGGCTTAATTGCAATAGAAACGGTAATGTCTTGCCCTGTCGAAATCCCCCCCAAAATTCCGCCGGCGTTGTTCCCGACAAAACCATTGGGAGTTAATTCATCTCCATGCTCCGACCCTCTTTGCGCAACGGATTTAAATCCCGCGCCAATTTCCACGCCCTTGACTGCATTAATGCCCATCATGGCGTAAGCAATTTCCGCATCTAATTTATCGTAAATTGGTTCACCCAAGCCGACGGGAACATTGGTCGCCACGACATCAATTTTGGCACCAATAGAATCACCATCTTTACGCAATGCATCCATATAATCTTCAAGTTTTGAGAGCAAAACCACATCGGATGTCGGCGCAAAAAATGGATTTTCACGGGAATGACTCCATGACTGAAATGGAATTTCCAGACCACCAAGTTGGCTCATTCCGCCCATAAACTCAGTGCCAAACTTTTGGCGCAGCCATTTTTTTGCAATGGCAGCAGCACCAACGACAGGAGCCGTCAATCGGGCAGAAGATCTACCGCCACCGCGAGGATCGCGAATTCCATACTTATTCCAATAAGTAAAGTCTGCATGGCCAGGCCGAAACGTCTCTGTAATATTCCCGTAATCTTTACTTCTTTGGTCCTGATTCCGAATCAAAAGCGCAATGGGAGTTCCCGTCGTTTTTCCTTGGTAGACACCCGATAAAATCTCGACAAGGTCAGGCTCCTGCCGTTGCGTTACATGGCGCGATGTTCCAGGTTTGCGCCTGTCCAATTCGGGCTGAATATCCGCTTCCGATAATTCCATGCCAGGGGGGCAACCATCAATAACACAACCGATAGCTGGGCCATGCGACTCGCCGAATGTGGTTACAGTAAAAAGCGTTCCAAAAGTATTGCCAGACATAGTATTTGTTTGTGGGTTGGATTCAATATTGATTTATGCCATTCTACCAGCGATGGACTATCATCCCAATCGAACAATATGAATTACAGGGAACAAGAAATCCAAGTAAACGGATGGATTTACTTAGATGCAAATAGCATTTGCATTATTTCGCATAAATTCTTGTTTTTTATTGCGAAAGAAGAAGTCCTTAGGCTTGGCTGCCGCGACATTTAATGTCATAGTTCCGCAAGGAACAAGATTTGCCGGACCTGTATCATAAATATAAGCCCAAGCATGGAGCAGCATTTCAGATGAACGCAACGATCCACTCGCCCGAAGATGATCTGGTTTTCTTAGACGAACCAGAAAACAATGAACCTTCGGCAGCATCCAAGCCCAATCCGACTTGGCGGATCATGATTATTGACGACGATCCGGATGTACATTCTGCAACCACGTTCGCGTTGGGCAGTCTGGAAATACAACATCGCCCCTTAAGTTTTCTGCACGCCTATTCCGCAGCTGAAGCGCGCGACATACTTCAGCATGAATCCGATATTGCCATCATCCTGCTCGACGTCGTTATGGAGCAAGAAGACGCCGGCTTGCAACTTGTCAGCTACATCAGAAACACTCTCGGCATGGCAGATGTCCGCATTATCCTAAGGACAGGCCAGCCTGGGTACGCACCAGAAATTGATGCCATTCGCGATTACGACATTAACGATTACAAAACAAAATCCGAATTAACCAGAACAAAACTGTACACGGCAGTGACGTCTGCCATTCGCTCATATGAGCAAATTTGTGCAATTAGTGCCAGTCGAAGAGGACTGGAAATGATTATTAATGCCAG
>JAGWUK010000691.1 GCA_028868455.1 Burkholderiales bacterium
GCAAATTCTTGAAACTGACTTCTTTTTCGTCTGGCTCTTCGCTGCCGGGGCGCATGACTTGTTTGAATGCGGCGACCACTCTTTCGTCGTAACGGTTGCCTGCACCGCGCAAAATCAAGGCCTGGGCATCGTCGCTATGCACGCGGCGCGGCACCAGGGCGCCGATCTGCAAATTGTCGTAATCGCTGGACAAGGACAGAATGCGCGCGCCCAGCGGGATGGCATCGCCTTTCAACCCATCGGGAAAGCCGTGGCCGTCATAGCGCTCATGCTGCGAACGTAAAATTTTGGCGGTTTGTTGCAAATCTTCCAGTGGCATCAACAGTTGTTCTGCGCGCACCGTATGCTTGTGGAATTGACCTAGCTGTTCGCTATTCATCTGACTGACAGGTGTTGCCAGCAATTCGTCCGAAAAACCGATTTTCCCGATGTCGGCAAGCAGACCGGCGACGAAAATTTCTTGCACTTCGCGCGAGTCCATGTTCATCTGGCGCGCGATTTTTCTGGCGACATCGGCGACGCGGCGCGAATGCCCCAGTAATTTTCCGCCGCGCATTTCGATCACGTTGGAAAAGACCTTGATCGACGTCAGAAAGCTGCTTTTGAGTTTTTCGTTGGCATGTAGCAGCGATTCATGCGCGCTGCGCAGCTCGGTCGTTCTTTCTTCGACTTTGGCTTCCAGACTGGTATTGAGGAGTTTTAATTCTTCATTCTGGCGCTGTGTGAGTTCTTCCAGGCGCTTTTTTTCTATTTCCAGCGCTTTGCGTTCCAGTGCCTGACGCACGACCAGCAAAATGTCGTTATCGTCCCAGGGTTTGGTGATATAGCGATAAATTTCACCGCGGTTGATTGCGTCGATAATCGATTGAATATCGGCATAGCCTGTCAGTAGCAAACGGATGGTATCCGGCCAGCGCGCCCGCACATGTTCGAGGAACACGGCTCCGTCCATGACCGGCATGCGCATGTCTGAGATGACCAGATCGACGCTTTCGTTTTCCAGCACTTCCAGACCTTCATTGCCACCGTTGGCAGTCAGTACCTTGTAGCCTTTGCCACGGAACAGGCGGCGCAGGGATGACAGAATATTCGGCTCGTCATCGACGCACAGAATTTTCGGCATTTGCTCCTGATTCAGCTCTTCGCTCATGCCTGCGTCTCCTGTTTCGCATCGTCGTCGAATCTGTGTTTGATCGGCAGGCTGATGAAAAAGCTGGTGCCTTTGCCGACTTCGCTTTTGACGCTGATTTTTCCGTGGTGTTTTTGAATAATGCCGTAAGACAGCGACAAGCCCAAGCCAGTGCCTTTTCCAATCGGCTTGGTTGTGAAGAAAGGGTCAAAAATACGATTGACGATTTCCTTTGGAATACCACTGCCGTTGTCTGCGACTTCTATCAAGACATTTTCTCCATCGGTGCTGGTGCGTATGGTAATTTTTCCGCGATCGCCGGAAATGGCATGCGAGGCATTGACCACCAGATTCATGATGACTTGATTGATCTGGGATGCCAGGCATTCCACTTCCGGAATATCGCCGTATTCCTTGATGACATCGGCCTTATATTTGATTTCGTTATTGACGATATTGAGTGTCGAATCAATGCCATGATGGATATTACTCCAGTGCCATTCCTGATTGGAGTCGACTCTGGAAAAATCCTTGAGATCCTGCACAATTTTGCGCACGCGCGCGATGCCTTCCTTGGATTGTTGCATGAGTGCCGGAATATCTTCTTTCAGAAAATCCAGTTCTTTTTCTTCTTTGACGTCGTTCAGCGTTTTTATCACCGCATCGGAGGCGATGCTGGATTCTGCCTGTTCGTAAGAGTTGAGGATAGCGAACAGATCGTCGATATAGTTTTCCAGTGTGCCGAAATTGGAAAAAATATACCCGACCGGATTATTGATTTCGTGTGCGACACCGGCCGCAAGCTGGCCGATGGAAGCCAGTTTTTCTGATTGCAGCAATTGCTCTTGCGCCATCGTGAGTTGGGCATTGAGTTCTGTCAGTTCGGTATTGCGACGTATCAGTTCGTTTTCTATCTCTTCTCGTTTTTTAATATCGGCTTCGAGTTTTTGATTGGCGACAGCCAGTTGTTCTGTGCGTTGTTTGACCAGAATTTCCAGATTGACCTGCGCCTGCCGCAGTGCGTTTTCAGCTTCGCAGCGTTCGGTAATGTCTTCCAGTGTCTCAA
>JAGWUK010000692.1 GCA_028868455.1 Burkholderiales bacterium
CAAAAAAGAAAACGCAATCAGATGATCATGATGGTCGCTGGTCTTGGATGTATTTTGGCGATTATCTTCTTCCTTCTTTTTGGAATGGATAATTCTAAAAAGCCTGCACCCGCCCAAGCAGCAAAAACAGAAGCCATGCCGATACCTGGCGACGTAAAACAGCAAGATTTATGGCGCACTCAACAAGCCGCAGACGTTCAATCAAATGCTGATCGCATGAGCAAACTTGAACAAGCGGATAAATTACGTGATCAACAATCTCAACAGTTGAACGAAAAAATTGATGCGCTCACGCAACAACTACGCAACAGTCAGTCGAGCAACACCAACTCTACACCTTCAAAAACTGATAGCACTCCTTTTCCAAGTGGAAAAACAAGTAAAGCCATCCCTAGTAAAGATCGTCAAGGTTTGTACGGCAACAAGGTGTTGAGTGATCCTTTCGGTAAATCAAATGACCCACAACAACCATCTACATCGTTAAATACTCCGTTTGGTGAGCAACCTAAAAAACCTGCATTAACAGTAATCAATTTTGATTCTTTACAGTCTACAGCGAACTCAAATGCTGCCACTCCAAATAATGCAGGATCTCCTAATGGGCAAGCTAATGCAGGTCAAGGGTATATCCCCCCAGGCACTTTTTTTAGAGCTGTGATGCTTAACGGCGCAGATGCACCCGCTGGCGGCCAAGGTCAAAGCAACCCTTTGCCGATTGCGCTCGATGTTGTTGATTCTGCAAACATGCCGAATAAAGAGAAATTAAACCTAAAAGACTGTCGAATCATTGCTTCAGCCTGGGGTGATTTATCCAGTGAGCGCATGATGGGTCGCGTTGAAACGATGAGCTGCATCATTGGAGGACAAGCCGTAAATCTCGACATCAAAGGAACAATTATTGGTGAAGATGGTAAAAACGGTGTTCGAGGACGCTTGATTAGCAAGCAAGGCATCATGATTGCTAATGCAATATTAGCTGGTGGTATTGGTCAGATTGGTCAGATATACCAACAACAAGCCACAACTACTTACACGGGAGCTGCTGGTGCTGTCTCAGTGATTGGCTCAGGCGATGTAAAAAATGCCGCTATTGGAGGTGGTATCTCTGGCGGGGCAAAAACAATCGCTGATTATTACGTTCAACAAGCTTCGCGTCTATTCCCTTCTATTGAAACCGATGGTGGCCGTGTAGTTGAAATCTTGGTCACTAAAGGCGCCACTTTCCCGATCCACGCTTTAGACCGTCATTCTGTCTACGAAAATACCAAACAACATCAAGTGAGTGTCAGTGATGATTAAAAAAATTCTATTCAGCTCGTTATTCGCTTTTTGCGTCAACGCAAATGCAATTACCCCAGATGCCCTAAAAGATAAGCTGCATCAAATGTACCCAAAAACGGCCATTTCAAGTGTTTCATCTGCTGAATTTGATGGTCTGTTTGCGGTATCTATTGGTAACACAGTCGCTTATACCGATGAATCAGGAAGATATTTTTTATTTGGCCACCTGTTTGATATGCAGTCACAAGTTGATTTGACAGAAGAGCGTAGACCTCACGAAACACCGAAAGCATATTTTCCAAAAGATAATTTATTACAGGCCGTTAAAGAAGTTAAAGGGGATGGTTCACGAAAAATTGCAATCTTTACCGATCCTGATTGCCCATATTGCAAACAATTGGAAGCACATTTAATCAATGTCACCAACGTCACAATTTATCGATTCTTCTACCCATTGGAAGGCTTACACCCAGCCGCCAAAGCAAGAGCTATTTCGATTTGGTGTAGTGAAAACCCTCAACAAACATGGACGGATTGGATGCTATCTGGCAAACAACCACCTTTAAAGACTTGTCTAAATCCAGTCGCACAAAATGTTGGCTTGGGTTCAAAGTTACAAATTATGGGAACGCCAACAATTATTGCAGAAAACGGGGCATTACTTCCTGGTTCATCAACTACTGAAGAAATCGAGGCGTTTTTAGCTAAGGAAAAATCAAAATGAAAAAGAACTTATATCTCGCTATAGCTGCTTCTTTCACAGTGTTATCAGGCTGTTCATTTTCAGGCTTAGATGCAAAAAGTAGCTTTTCATGCAAAGCACCTGATGGGGTGTTATGTGAATCTATGACAGGAGTTTATGCGAATGCGAGCTTAAATAATCTGCCATCACAAAGGATCAAG